>JAJAZG010000144.1 GCA_026785865.1 Pseudanabaena sp. CAN_BIN31 | reverse complement strand
GCGAAACCATAAGTAGAAAGCCCAAAAAGCTGTGGCGCACGCGCAGCGTGCACCACAGCTAGAATATAAATTGTAATGGGAACAAATAATGGATTGGATTTATTTGACGATCGCGGGAATATTGGAAGTTGTCTGGGCAAGCAGCCTGAAATATACGGATGGCTTTACCAGACCATTACCAAGTCTGCTCACCCTTTCAGCCATGACCACGAGCTTCATTCTGCTTGCCCAAGCCCTAAAAACCATACCAGTTGGCACTGGCTATGTAGTTTGGACTGGGATCGGCGTAATAGGAACGGCGATCGTTGGCGCAGTATTTCTCGGAGAATCACGGGACTTATCAAAATTTATCTGCATCAGTTTGATTATCTTAGGCATAGTCGGTTTGCGGTTTACAGGGGCAAAATGATAGGATAATCGCTGCTTTGCACTGCCCTATCGCCTGAAACACAAGAATGGATTCCCAGCCTCTGAATGACAAATCTTTGAATGCTAAGTCATTACTGTTAAGCATTCTCAGTTTATTGTCTATTTTATTTATTGTTTTTACCTTACAGGCAAGCTGGAATAATCCACAGGAACAGACAAAATTAGATCTATTGCAAACAGATTTGATTTTGCAAGCTACCCAAATTCAAGACAGAAATCAAGAGAAATCCCAAGATAGTCCCAGCAATGATATATTCCAAGTCTTACTAGGTGATGGAACGTCGCAGGATATCTATGCACAGTCTCTGAGAAGTTATCAAGAAGTTCTCACTGCCAGTAAAGATAATCTCAAAAAATTTGATCGTTTATCGCTAGATTCAGAAAATAATGATCCGCAAGTTCTCTCTAAACTGAAGCAAAAAAAGCAAACTAGCATTAGTGAAATTAGTCTTCGTACAGGATTATTGCAGGTACAGACTGGTGATATTCAGGGCGCGATCGCCACATGGTCAAGCGTAGCAAAATTAGAAGGACAATCCATGACCAGTTATGGATTAACTGCACAAATTCTCAAAGGATTATGGTCTGAGCCAACGATGTTATTTCCTAATGCGGAAACTCAGATTCGGCGCACCCTTGATGGCTGGTATCGGAAAGCGGCGCTGACTAAGCTCTATCAATCTCAGCAAAGAAGTGAAAAACTTCCTGAACTCGAACAACAAGCACAAATAGAAGTTAACTCAGCAATTAACCGCTTATTAATCGTTAATTCAATTCCTTTGATCGGCGGTAGTATAGGGATTTTAGTTTGGTTAGGTTTGCTAATTCAATGGATTTTCTTTCGTAGATCTTCTCCATTTTCCAATAATCTGCAAACCGAATTAGACCAAAATTCAAATCAAATTAAATGGCAAGTACCTTGGGGAATTGGCACAACTTGGGAGGTCATGGTGCTGTGGTTTACCGCATTTTGCTTAATGACTCAATTTATATTGCCATTGGTATTTGAACTTTTAGGAATCCAATCAAGAGCCAGTGAAGATTTCACAATCCAAGCCTTATTAGTCTTGATTCCTTATGTTCTCTCAGTCATTTCGATGCTCCCGATCCTGCAAACTAGCCTTGCGACCTATCGCCCTTTACCCGAAGGCTGGTTTCGCATCAAAATCACTGCACCGCAATGGTTAGCATGGGGAATCGGTGGATATTTCGCATCTGTTCCTTTAGTCTTGATAGTTTCGGTACTCAGCCAAAAATTCTTACAAGGTCAAGGCGGTGGCAATCCATTATTACCAATCTTGACCGATAGCCAAAATAATTTACCGAAGTTCCTACTCTGGACGACCCTCGCGATCGCCGCACCATTTTTTGAAGAATATTTATTTCGCGGATTCCTGTTACCTTCACTGACGAAGTTCTTACCAGTTTGGGGCGCGATCGCTTTAAGTGGATTTTTCTTCGCTCTAGCCCATTTAAATATTGCCGATATTATTCCCCTCACCACTTTAGGAATCGTGATGGGTTTTGTCTATTGGCGATCAAAAAATCTACTCTCTTCAATCCTATTACATTGTCTCTGGAATAGCGGTAGTTTCTTAGCGCTGATTGCGCTTGGGGGTAAGTAATCAACTAGGTTCGCAAAGCGAACCTAGTTGATTTTAAGAATTATCCAAGGATGTTCTACAAATGCTGAAATATTGCCCTTAAATGGTGAACTTTGTGATCGATTCTGAGCAGTCAATAAACCTAAAAATCGCTCAATATCTTCAAAATTCACTTGATGAATCAAATATCTGGATAGAAATTGCCTGACGATTCTTCTTTGCAATGCTAAAGGCTGATCTTGCAAACGTTGACGATGTAAACAAGGCGCTTGATCATTCCAAATCACCGAAATCTCATCTTCAAAAAACCGACTAGCTTGATTTTCTAAATAAATTACATCATCATGCAAAAGTTCTGATGTCTGCGCGATCGCTGTCTCTAGCTGCGGGTTAAAATGAGCTTGCAGATAGGGAATTGTTTCTAGACGTAAGCGATTGCGCTTGTAGTCTAGATTTTGATTGGTACTATCTTCCCAAATCGGAATTTGATTCTCGTTACAAAATCCTAATGTCTCATGACGACTGACATTGAGCAAAGGGCGCACCAAATTAATCTCATCAGTAAGCGATCGCCTCCAATTCAAAGATGCTAATCCATCGGCTCCACTGCCGCGCATCAAGTTATACAGCAATGTCTCAACGCGATCGCCGCGAGTATGCCCTGTCACTACATAAGCACAATTATTTGCTTTCGCCATTTCTACCAGCATCGCATAGCGCCATGCTCTTGCACTTGCTTCACTTGTTAGCGGCGTTTCAGCAGTTCTCAAACAAAAGTTGATTCCCCATTCCCTTGCAATTTTTTCCACATGCTCAGCATTTACACTTGAGTCACTGCGCCATTGATGATCGCAATGGGCGATCGTTAAGTTCCAGTTATATTTCTCCTGCTGCATTAGCAGAAGCTTGGCTAAACATAGCGAGTCCTGCCCACCCGAAACGGCGATTAAAAGGTTTGTATTTTGGGGTAGGAGATCGGGATGCGATCGTATAACAGCATTTAACTCAGCCCGTAATCGCTTGGTAAACTTCATCCTAAATTAGGGTGATCAGCTTTCATCTTTCGCAGTGTTTCGCCAAGTTTTTGAAATTCTGGATCTTTGGCAAGAGTGGCATCATAACTCTGAGCGATAATCTCGTTGTAATTAGCGATCGCATCAGCCAGAGTCTTTGCATCAACTTTTTTCTCTGTCTGACGACTGAGGCTTTATCAGGTCTTTTATCTGATGAGCTATTTTGGACATTACCAATCTGATCGGGTATTTGAGAAGTCATCTCGAACAGGGGCATCACAGCACAACCAACCAGAAAAGACTTTATTTTTATCATGATCGTTTCTTAATAAATAAGTTGTTTGGTTGACACTCTCAGCGAGTTACCGCGACTGAGATTCCTGATTCAGTGAGACAACTTACCAGATAGACTTACATCTACTTGGCAGAGGTCGAACTCTCCACAGGCGTAGAAATTTCCGTATGCCCTACGGTATTTTTCAAACCAAGAGCCAAGATATTCAGCGCAGCATTGTGATCTCTATCCAATACCGTTCCACAATGACTGCATTGATGCGTTCTGGTACTCAATGTCTTCTTAACCAATGTTCCACAGGTTGAGCAATTTTGGCTCGTATAATGAGGCGGCTCTGCAACTCTTATTCTCTACAATATAGCATAACTTTGCTGTTTATTGGGATCTAAAAAGACTAAAGCGAATAAATTCGCTCGTCCGATTTTCATCTCAGGGCTGAAGACACTGAGCTTTCAATCTGTCGTATTATTCTGTAAAATCGACTCATTTTCTACATTTCAGCCCAACTCTCAGAACAAACTTTCAAAGCTGAAAACAAATAGGACTCAAGCAAAAGCACCTGAAAAGCCTAATTTATCGTAGGGAGAATTTATGAGTTGCCATTACATGGCTAATATGTAAGTTCTAATAAGAATAAAAAACCCAAACCTAACCTGCTAGACATCGCCTATCAAATTAAATTTGGGTTTTATTTAACCTATTCAACCAGAATTTCTATAAATACAGGTTTATAAATAGGAAAAAATTCAGTTAAATGGATTAACTCTAATCGGGAAAAGAGACCCGTATCTTGCGGAGAGCTTCACCGATTTTCTGGAATTCTTTATCCTTAGTCAATCCCTGAAGTGTCTTGGCATCAGATTCGTCAATAATCCCATTATAAGCAGTGATAGCTTGAGCTAAAGCCACCAAATCGAGCTTAGGTTCGTCTGATTGAGCTAATAAGAGTTTATTGTCCGACTCAAGAGATTTGGTTTTCAACGAACTCACAAGTGTCTGACTTGGTAATGAGGCATTAGGACCGCCAGCGGTTAATCGACTCAGTGCGCTAACCAAAGCAATCGACCTACCTGGAGAAGCACCAGCACCAACGATATCGGCTGCAAGTTGGGCTTGTGCAGGAGTACCACCTGCTAAAATAACTGCCGCCGCAGTGCTAATCGCTTCCGCAGTTTGTGCTGGCGTTGCACCTGCGGGCACAGTAACTGTAAGGGTTATGGATTCTCCAGTCGCCGATGTTATGGTAATGGGTGTGCTTGTGGATAAGGTTCCCACCGAAACTGATCCCACCAGTAACGAACCACCACCGGGAATGGTTATTGAACCACCCGAAGCAGGAAGTGCAGCAATGGCGGTGGAGTTTGTAGGACTAGTTGCCGACACTACCGCCGATACCATTGAACCAATCAAACTAGACGATAAAGACGGTCCATTCACGACACTAATGATCGTAGCTGGCAATGTGGGAATCACTACAGCAGCAGCAGCACTAGCATTATTGATGGCATTAGTGATCGCAGGTGTAAGGACTGGTGGTGAGGGATTACTAATGACCGTACCATTGGAGCCATTCGTGCCACCACCACTAACGCTACCCGCAGTACCCTTACTAGGGGCAAAGGTGGTGCCTTGAGCATGAACAGCTAGTTGAAAAGTACCGAAGAATAAGGGGGTCGCCGCGCACGCAGCCAGAACGGACTTGATTTTTAACATGATTATCTCTCAGGAAATTAAGCTATTTGGGCAAGAAGTTGAAACCATAACCGATACTCAAAACAAATACCCTGCCACCAGCAGAGTTATCAGTCAAATCGGCAGCCGTCAAACCGACAGTCAGAGGAATTGATGGCACAGGCACGTAGGAAAGTCCAGCGTTAAGTCCAATACCACTCCAACCTGCACCCAAGCTCAACTGGGGCGCAACCTGAACACCAACACCTGCAAAAACACCTGTGCTAGCATTACCTTGACGGAAACCACCGCCACCAGCACCAACGGTTACTGATATGGGCATCTTATTGATTTCATTATCAGGTTGTAACTGAGAGTAGCTAGTCACCGCACCATAGATAGAGGATGGCACTACAGCCTCAGTACCATACTGGGCGAACGTATTCATGCCGACAGCAATGCCAACTTGATTCGATCCCTCCGAGTAGACAATACGATGCAATTTGGCATCAAAAGTTCCGTTGGAGCCAAATCTCTTGATACTCCCGTTGTTGAAGGTAACTTCAAGCCCAACCGTTTCGCGGGCATTACCTAGACCAAAACCAGCACTAATACTGCCATCAAGTTCATAATCTCTACCCTTGCTAGCAGACGCGGCTGATGCCCCAACGAAAGCGTCACCCCAGTTAGCACCAAACGCACTAGGCGTACCAAAAGTTAATCCTGGGGAGTTCACTGGTGCTGCTGCTGTCGCAACAGCAGTTGACAATGGTTTGATTTTCAAACTGTCGCGAAGGTCAGCGTCCTTAGCCTGAGCGATCAGACTTGGCTGACTAGAAAGACTATTTACTGATGGGGACTTCAGATACTGAGCCTTGTTTACTGAAGAACCAATAAGATCTTTGACATTTTTTGATCCATCATTTGTAGGCTTTAGATCTTGCCCTTTTTTTGCATTCTGGGGGGCATTGATTTTCTTGCTGGCAACTTCAGCTTGGGATGCCATAGCACCACTTGCACATAGTAAACCAGCGATTATGAGCGTTGAAATGCTTTTCCTCAAACCTTTCATTATGGCTCCTCTAGCATTAGATCGTTTTTATTTTTTTAAATAATATCTAGAATAATATACTGAAACCTATTTATTTGTAAACGATCACACTAGACCTCTTGCAGAACTGATTTCATGGTAGGATGATGGGTTTAGTTAATCTCAGCTATATCCAAGTCATAGTTGTAGATTGAGTCAATCAAACAGCAGAAAAGCCTAAATCAAGCCAGCCCATAACTGTATCACGTTTTGAGTTCTGCAAGAGGTCTATTGTTTTAGAGCATCCTGAATTGCCTTTGCATAATAATCCTGCGGAGTTAGCGGCGAGGACGATGGTGCAGCGACGGAATATTAGTTATGCTACTCAAACTCTTGAAGGTACTCACGCTTGGGATACTTTTATGTCTCT
>JAJAZG010000143.1 GCA_026785865.1 Pseudanabaena sp. CAN_BIN31 | reverse complement strand
GCGCGGGCGCGATCAAGCGATCGCGTATTTTCTAAATCGATATCTAGGTATAAAGCCCGAATCGTCACTGCTTTGTATGGGGTTTTGATTTGAATTGATTGTTGATTCACCCATGTTAGAAACGATTGTAAGTGAGGATCCTTAATTACAAGCTCGTCAATTTTTCGCTTCATCATTTGCAACATGCGATCGGCTTGCTGGGAAATGCTGACGGTCATCACAATTACCCCATGCCAACGATTGAGAAATATACGCTCTAGTAAATATTTCTGGGCGGCAAGGGGCGAACTATTGGCAATTCGATAAGCGGCAAGATAGTCATGCAAAGTAGTGTGCGCTAGTGAGTAAACGCCTTTCGCACATTCGATTAATAAGCTATGTTGCCATTTGAAAGTTTGAAAAAGGCGATCGCGGTCAATTACGACATCAGCTAGGCTAAGGCTGGCTCTCATACATGCTTGAAAATCGTCTTCAAGTTCATTGTTTTGCCAGACATAACCATGACGATCCAGCGACACGATCGCTACATAAGATAGCAAATCTAGCTTTTGAGAAGTTGATAGTACTTGGTTCTCAAGACTGGGTAAGCATTTAGTCTGCTCCCATCTTGTCAATAGCAGGTTTAAAATTTCCTGATAAAAGTTGGGTTTGAGATACTCGCAACTGTTAAAGGCGGTACAAAGATGCGTTAACAATAGCGGATTACTGGCAATTTCTGTTAGGGGTTGATTTGTGGCAAGTAGTTGCTGGAATTTTTCACTTCTTTTAGGCTTTTCTGGGCAAGTGGTTTGGAACCACTTGCTAGCAAAAGTGGTAATTTGTGATCCTTTAAAAGGAGCTATTTCTAAGGTTAAAAATGATTCAAGAATATGACCATAGATCGGATTGCGAGTAGCAAATACCATGCGATTTTGAGGATAGCGATCGCTAAAGTTCAAGATTTGTTGAGCTATCCCCGCACGATAAATTTCTGGCAAATCATCTAATCCATCCCATAGCAATAAAAAGCGTCCTTGACTTAATAATTGCGTTAGTAATTGTTCTAATACTTTAAGATCTGAAATTTGGTCTAACAATCCATAATTAATAATTTGAGTTTTTAACCATCCAAATGGATTGCCAAAATCGTTAAGCGAAATAAGCGATCGCAATGGCAAAAATATCGGTAGATAGTCAGGCAAGATTTTGGCTTCGATGCAAGCCATTGCCCAATATTTGAGTAATGTTGTTTTGCCTGAACCTAAACCGCCCACTAACAAAATCTGTTTGGATGATTCTAAAGCTTGATTGGCGGATATTTGGGATGGATGGAGTTTATCTAGATAAAAGCGATCGTATTGTTCGGGCGGTATGTTCGCAAAAGTTTCATTGAGATCGAGGTATTGACTACTCGGCAAATCAGTAAAAACATCAAGCTCTGTATATAAATCATGTAAATCGAGTGGAGTATTAATATCAATTACTCTAAGGCGATCGCATTGACGTATTAAAGCAAAAGAGATGTTTTGACGAATTAACTGAAAAGATTCATCAAGATTTATTTGTGGATTTACAGATAGACTATTACTTAAGCTCTGATTTAAATTTTCTAGTGGCAAAATATGATCTGAATTTATGATTAATGCAGAATTCTTAACAATTGGATTAGGAACTTGTAAATTGTTAATATCTTCATTTTCTGTTGATATTTCCAGAGGAGGCTTTAAAGAAATATTTAGCTTTTCACAAACTAAATCATAGCTATTACGATCAACAATTTCACCATTTAAGAAGTTCCCGCCTAACTGCACGGCAAGATTAAGCTCACTCGCCAACTGCAAAGGCGTATATCCTTTAAGTAAGATTTCGTCTTGCGCTTTACTAATGATATCTGACGATACTCTTGGTCTTAGGGATGCAACCATGTTTTTAATTCCTATTTTGCGGTATACATTGCGATTAAAAATTAGTTTAATTAATATGACTAATAATATAGCAATCCTAAATGAATCGTAGAAGTTAAAGCTCATAACAATGGGCTTAAGCCCATTGTTTATCTACAAATGATTTAGGATTGCTATATTATCTATTAAGTAATAAGTGAAGTTCATCTAAGTGAATTTATTAACGTTAGCGATCGATGTGGGCGGAAGTAGTATCAAAGCAATCATATTGCATGGTGATAGTAAAAGTGTCTCAGCCAGATCGCTTATTAATACGCCTCATCCTGCGACTCCCGATGCGATCGTGGCGACATTAATTGATTTGATCGCCACAATGGGGAGTTACGATCGCCTTGCGATTGGTTTTCCCAGTGTGGTCGAAGCTGGAACCACGAGGGGTGCGATTAATTTACATCCTAACTGGGACGGCTTTCCCTTGGCGCAGGTACTACATAATAAATTGGGTAAACCGATCAAGATTGCCAATGATGCTGATGTGCAGGGTTGTGGGGCGATCGCAGGGCATGGCGTAGAGTTAGTGGTTACTTTAGGTACTGGTTTTGGTTCATCACTATTTCTCAATGGCAAGCTGTTGCCCAATCTGGAATTAGGTCAACATATTTTTGGCGATCGCGAAACCTACGAAGATCGTTTAGGTCAAGCTGCTTTAGATCGAGTTGGGGTGAAACTATGGAATGCGAGATTGCTAGAGGCGATCGCCATACTTTATAAATTATTTAATTACGATCATCTCTACATCGGCGGCGGCAATGCTCGCTTAGTTACCTTAGATTTGCCACCAAATTTAACTGACAAAGTAGCGATCGTTTCTAATGACTTGGGGCTGATTGGCGGACTCGCCTTGTGGCGATGTGAACAAGAATTTCTCAAAGATATCATTTAGCGATCGCAAATCAAATAACTTATGCGTTTCAAAACCCAAATATGATTCGGCGGGCTTCGCCTGCCGAATCGTATTTGGGCTTTATTTAATTTGCGATCCTTAGCGATCGCTTATTGGCATATAAGTTACATCATGCAAGCCTGTATAAACCTGCGTGGGACGGAAGAGACGATTATCGGAAAGCTGCTCTTTCCAATGCGCTAGCCACCCTGGTACACGGGCGATCGCAAAAATAGTCGTGAACAAATTACTAGGAATACCCAATTTTTTGTAAACCAATCCCGAATAGAAATCCACGTTCGGATGAATACCCTTGCTCGAAAGCTTATCAAAGGCTTGCTTCTCAAGCTCTAAGGCAATGTCATAGTAAGGATCATGACCAAATTCATCGAACATCTTATGAACTAGATCTTGTAAAACGATCGCACGGGGATCTTTGACCTTATAAATGCGATGTCCAAAGCCCATCAGCTTCTCCTTACGCTCAATCTTGCGCTCAAGATAAGCAGTTACATTTTCGGGTGAGCCAATTTCTTCGAGCATCATCATCACCTGCTCATTAGCGCCGCCATGCAAAGGGCCCGCCAAAGTACCGATCGCCGAAGTCATCACTGCATAGGGATCTGTCAAAGTCGAAGCAGTTACCAACGCTGCAAAAGTTGAAGCATTAACAGTATGCTCAGCATGAAGAGTGAGACATACATCGAAAATATAAGCGGCAAGCGGAGCAGGAACTTTCTCGCTCAACATGTAGAGAAAATTAGAAGCATAATCCAAATCATCGCGGGGCATCACAGGATCATTGCCTTGACGCATCATATAAAAAGCTGCCACCATCGTTGGCACTTTCGCTAGCAGTCGCACCGTCGCCTGATAGATATAGTCCGCATCATGAAAATTACCCAAAGGATAAAACATCCCTAACGCCGCCACACTAGTTTGGAGGGCATCCATAGGATGAGCATTATCAGGAAATGACTTGATCATGTCACGAATCCGATATTTGATTCTCCTGCGATGGGTGAGATCGTGTTCAAATTCTTGTAGCTGAATAG
>JAJAZG010000142.1 GCA_026785865.1 Pseudanabaena sp. CAN_BIN31 | reverse complement strand
AGCCGAACGTTCTTGACGTGGATCGAGGCTCATTGATAAAGCCGCTTTATAACCAGCTTTTTGAATTTTTCCTCTAGCACGATCGGTGAAGTCGCCTTCGGGATAAGTAAAGTAATCGATAGAAATTCGTAGTTCTTTTTCGAGAACCTTTTTGGATTCTGTAACTTCTTTCTCAATTTCTGAATCACTCAAATCCTTGAAATTTATGTGATTGACAGTATGAGAAGCCACGGTAATTAGCCCACTTTTTTGCATTTCTCGAAGTTGATCCCATGTAGCCTTAGGCTTCTGTCCGCCTGTACCCACAAAGCGGGTATGCACTGACCATACGGATGGATAGTTATATTTTTTGAGCAATGGAAATGCATACTTATATTGACCGATATAATTATCGTCAAAAGTTAGCAATACTGGCTTTTCGGGCAGTTGGGAGCCTGTTCGCAAATGGTTGACCATTCTATCCATGGTGATCGGTGTATATCCACCATCTTGCAGAGCCTGAAAGTGTTTTTCTAGGTCTTCTGGTGTCACATCCCAACTCACATCTTTAGTTGGGGTGATGTCGTGATACATGATGATTGGAATTTTGGCGGCGCGGGCGCGATCGCTAATTTGCGGAAACGCAGCAGGGGTAAAACTTGCGATCAGATCGGCGTTAAGGCTACCGCTCAAACTTGATAGCGTTGATAATGGGTCGTTGGCGATCGCATTGATCGATCTGACTTGATAAAGTGAAGCCGTTATCGAATCTAGGGCATTGTATTGACAAAAAGATGATGAGCCATTGGTAACAGGATTAGCAACGTTTAAATTCGCTTCACTCGCCACTGAGTCCCCAGAAGATCCACGATAGCTCACAAATCGGGAGGCGATCGCCGCACCCATACCAGTACCGAGGGCAGCCAATGCCAGCACGATGCAAATCGTGGTCATGCTGCTGCTCTTCTTGCCGTTACCCCTGTTCATAAATATTTATAATTTCTTTGATATTACCAGCGCCTATTTAACCAGAGAGGCATCATGTAAACAAGCCCCCCAAGGGTTCAAGACTGCTTAAAACCTTAGCCACTGTAAAGGTTCATGGATTTGCTTAGAAATTGTTTCTCATAAAACACACAATAGTTTAACTAATTTAGTTTATAATCGTTGGAAGTTAAGGGCATTTTAAGTCGCGGGGATAAAATAAACCTTAAAAATCAATAATTGTGAAATTGGGGCTACTCATTGTGCGTGCTGATATTGATATGACTCAAAGCCAAAAAACATCTGCAAGGGAACTATTAGAAAGTTTAGAACTAAGTAGGGACGGATGTGTGTATGTTGTGCGCGATCGCATTCGGTGGTCATTTTATATTCGGCGTGGGAAATTAGTCTATGCCTCACACTCATTAGATAGCTTTGAAAGGCTAGAAAGACATTTGCGGACGCTCAGCCGAGAAGTCCCAGCCCTTGATGACAAACTGCGATCGCAGCTTCGGCTCATGTTCGACGATCCATCGCCAGACAATGCTAAGTACAAAGTCACTAGCGAAATTCTCTGCGTCGAATATCTGGCGATTCTCTGGCTAGTTGACGAGAACTATCTACCCAAACCAATGGCAGGTAAATTGGTGGCTCGTATGATTCAAGAAGTGGTTGAAGTATTTCTCTGTTTACCAGATGGAGAGCTTAGCAGCACTTATCATGAGCATTTCTTGCAAAAAAATTATTGCGGTTTGTCGATTAATCTAATTTTGAAGATTTGCACCAAACGTTTACAAACTTGGTACAACCTTGGCCCCACAATTTATTCTCCTTACCAATGTCCATATCTAGTCAGTCAGGTAACTGCGGAAAAACGGATGTCCCCTGAGACTGTGCAGCGACTTGGACGAGTTTTGCGTGGTTTTAACTTTTGTCAGTTAGGGGCGTTATTCGCCAAAGATCCATTGGCGATCGCCAAACAACTCAGCCCGCTCGTCAGTGATGGCTCGATTTTACTAAGAGATCCCTTGCCTCCTTTCGATATGTTGCCACGCACCTACTATTTAGCACCCGAAGAAGAGCAAGAAAACATCGAAAAACTTGCGGAAACTTTTAGTGACGAAGCTAACTCAGGCGAAGATATTTCCAGTATTTCGCAGGTTTTTGCACATCAATCCGTCAAAACGTGGAAGATCGTTTGTATTGATGATAGCGAGTCAATGCTGAGTATTATTAACAGCTATTTGGGTAATGAAGATTTTCAAGTTACCCTAATTCAAGACTCACTAAAAGCCTTAATGAAGATCAATTCTATTCGTCCTGATTTAATTTTGCTGGACATCGGAATGCCAAATGTGGATGGTTATCAACTTTGTTATTTAATTCGTAAGTCTGCGAGCCTAAGAGATATTCCGATTGTGATGGTGACAGGCAATAAAGGAATAATTGATCGCGCAAGGGCTCGGATAGCAGGCGCAACCGATTATTTGACTAAGCCATTTTTACAAACTGATTTGTTAAAAATGATGATGCGCCATCTGATGTGAATGTGGTATCTTTATATTTTATTAATAATTAATATTTTAGAATTAGTGAGAATAAATTATGACGACAGTTCTTGTAGTTGAAGATACTGCCTCTGAGCAGGATTTAATTGTTAGTTACTTAGTTGAAGGTGGTTATACCGTAATCAGCGCAACTAATGGACAGGAAGCTCTCAAAAAAATTGAAGACCGTAAGCCTGATGTCGTAGTTACGGATTTGGTCATGCCAGGTATGAGTGGCTTAGAGCTATGTCGTAGTCTGAAAAAAAATAGTGAGACAAAAGATGTGCCAATTGTGGCTTGTACTTCTAAAAATCAGGAGCTTGATAAATTGTGGGGCATGAAACAAGGGATTAATGTTTATATCACTAAGCCTTTTTCTCGCGAAGATATTTTACGAGCGGTGCGCTCTGTTGCTTAAATTTAGATATATATAGTGAGGAGAGAAATTTTGATTACGGTACTGGTGGTCGAGGATACAAATTCGGAGCGTGAGTTGATCTGTGATTACTTACGGCAGGAAGGGTATACGGTGGTGAGTGCATCGGATGGTGCGGATGGATTAGAGAAATTTAAAAAAAATAATCCTAGTGTAGTAATCACCGATTTGGTAATGCCAGGTATGAGTGGTTTAGAGATGTGTCGGGCGATTAAAAAAGCTGCTACGACCAAAGTGCCTGTGATTGCTTGTACTTCTAAAAATCAAGATCTTGATCGCCTTTGGGGAATGAAGCAGGGTGTGGATGTATATCTCACCAAGCCATTTACGAAGGAGGAGATTTTACAGGCGGTGCGATCGCTTGCCTTAGGAGGATAAAATGAGCAACTTGACGATCGAGTTACGCGAAGAGCAGTCACAGGCGATCGCAGGATTGCCATATTTAAGTTTACAGTTAGAGCGTGATCTAACTGTCGCTGTGCCATTAAAAAATGTGCGCGAAACCTTAGTGCTAGCTAGCGATCGCTTTACGCAGATGCCAAATGTGCATCCCTGTTTGATGGGTTTGGTTGAGCATCGCAGTAATGTGTTTTGGGTGCTGGACTTACCGCAGTTATTAGGATTTACTCCACTTGAGGCAAACGCGATCGAGACCCATATTGCTATCTTGCAAATTGGTGATGCGTTCCTTGGGCTGGGGATATATCGGACTGGGCGGGTTATCCGTTTTGCCGAGACAGAGATTAGGTCGCCCCAAGATTCACCGATGACAAAAATTCCTGTCGAGATTGTGCCATTTTTGCGCGGTTGGCTGACTCAGCCTGAAGGCACTCACCCAAATCTGTATGTATTAGATGCAGAGGCGATCGCTAGTTTTGATTTCACCATAACAAGGGGCTTAAGCCCATTGCCTGTTTACGAGTAATTCCTGACTGCTATAACTTGAAAATCTATCTATAAAAACGGAGTTTACGGCTATGGTTCTTGATTCACGTTCTCGCGTCGATAGTATTGAAGTAATCAATGGTAAGGATGCTAACCCTGTTAGTAATGGCTCTAGAGATAGTGGCTATACAACAATAGATCTAATCGCGCCCAAATCCAGTCAAAATCCTGTAAGGAAATGGTGGGGAAATCTAGGCTTACAGGCAAAAACCACATTGGTATCAGTGGCGGCGATCACGATTCCTCTGCTTGTTTTGGGGGGATTTACTTATGTCTATGTCGGACAAAACATTGCGAACTCGACTAAAATCGCCAAGGCTTCGCGAGCTGAATCCTTGGGCTATCGGATCGCGTACTTTATGCGAGATCGCTATGGTGACATTCAAACATTGGCAAATTTGCCAACTTTAAACAATACAAAGATACAGTCTGCTGTTTCTTTGCCTGAGCAGAAAGCGATTCTCGAAAACTATATCACTAGTTATCGTATTTATGACGGCATTGCTGTTTATCGACTAGATGGAACCTTAATCGTTGATGCAGGACCATTCCCAAATGCGCCAAATGCTCTCAAACAGGTTAAACAGGGCAGTCAAGACGGTTTTTTTCAAATTGTTCTCAAAACTGATAAACCTTTTATCACTCAGCCCGAAGCCTCAATTGTCACCAACAAACTTAGTATCTATACGGCTGCACCTATTAAAGATATCAGTACAGGTAAGACGATCGCGATCGTGCGGACTAGGTTGCCAGTATCAGAACTCGAGGCTGTCATCAAGGACTTTGATGGTGATGGTGAGCAGTATCACGTAATTGAATCCAACGGTAAGTTTTTTGTGGCGTTGGAAAAAGATCGGGTGGGGCGCGACCTCAAAACTGATTTCCCTCGCTTAGAGACTGTAGTTGAGAATGGGAAACTTGGTGCAGCCGAATCGATCGACTTAATTTCTAATAAACAGCAGATCGTTGGATTTTCTCCTATACCCCAATTAGAGGGATCTCCAGACTTAAAATGGAGTGCAGTAGTTGCGGTAGATAGTGATATTGCGCTAAAGCCTTTACAACAATTGCTATTGATCTTGGCGGGCGCTACTACTGCGGTGGGGGGCTTGGCAGTTGTGTTGGCGATCGCAATTTCACGTCGCGCCACGCGCCCAATTATCGAAGCAACGGCGGCGGTTTCGGAGCTAGGCAAAGGCAATCTCGATACTCGCCTCGCCGTGCAAGGTGAAGATGAAATGGCGCAATTGGGCGAGAACATTAACTCAATGGCGGGTCAGTTACAGACTTTCTTAGCATTGAAAGAAACTCAGACAAGGCGATCGCAGATTCTTGCAGAGGTATCGCGATCGCGTGACCTTAATGAACTCAACGCGCCATTAAGTCGTTACATAGCAGAAATTCGCCAAGAGTTAAACTGCGATCGGGTCGTGATCTATAGATTTTTCATAGATGATCAGGGTAAAAGTCTTGGTTCTATCGTCGCTGAGTCTGGACTAGATAATCTCTCTAGTGCTATGGATTCTGGGCTAAGCGATCCTTGTATTCCAGAAGAATTAATTGTCGCTTATAAGCAAGGGCGTGTAGTCGCAACTAGGGATGTATTTAATGCTGGATTTGCACCTGCCCACCTTGAACTAATGCGAAAGTTACAAATCAAATCAAATCTGGTTGTCCCAGTCCTACGAGCAGGAGAACTAGATAGTTTGCTGATTGCTCACTCTTGCAGTCAACTTCGTGATTGGCAAGAACCAGAAATCAAGCTGATGCAAAGCTACGCTGAAGAAATTGGACGAGCACTTGGTGGTCTAGCTGCCCTAGAACAGCAGCGCATCGTTGCTGACCAAGAACGTAATCGCAGTGAAGCAATTCAACGCGAGTTAATCACATTGCTATCAGATGTTGAAGGCGCGGTAAATGGAGATTTAACCGTTCGCGCTCAAATCTCGGCGGGTGAAATTGGCATCGTTGCTGACTTCTTTAATGCGATCGTCGAAAGTTTGCGGGATGTAGTATCGCAGGTAAAAATTGCGACAGGTCAAGTAAGCACCTCAGTAAATACGAATAATGATTCAATTCGTTTACTCGCGGGTGATGCGACTTTACAAGCAAAGCAACTCGATGAAGCGCTGCAATCAGTTGAACAGATGACCGAATCAATTCAGCAAGTGGCAAGCAACGCGAGACAGGCGGTGGCGGCATCAAACATAGCAGCGCAAACGGCGGAAACTGGTAGCTTAGCGATCGCGCAATCGGCTTCTAGTATTTTGCAACTACGTCAAACCGTTGCCGAAACCACCAAAAAGGTAAAACGACTCGGTGAAGCATCACAACAAATTTCTAAGGTTGTCGTGCTGATTGACCAGATTGCGCTGAAAACGAATATGCTCGCAGTAAATGCCAGCATTGAAGCGGCGCGTGCGGGTGAAGAAGGTCGCGGCTTTGCGGTTGTCGCAGAAGAAGTCGGCGCACTCGCGGCGCAGTCAGCAACAGCAACCAAAGAAATCGCCCGAATTGTCGAAACTATCCAGAGGGAAACCACAGAAGTAGTCGAATCGATGGAAGCGAGCACTTTGCAGGTGGTTGAAGGTACTGACAAGGTGGAAGATGCGCGAAAGAGCTTGGTGCAGATTGTGGAAGTCGCAAAAAAGGTAAACGAACTTTTCCAAGGTATTTCGATCGCGACAACTTCGCAGGTAGCAACATCGCAATCGGTGAAGCTAGTTATGGAAAATCTCTCTACTCAATCCCAAAAATCTTCAGAAACTTCGCGAGAAGTGGCGATCGCCCTACAAGAAACCGCAGACGTAGCAAGTAAGCTGCAAGCTTCAGTAGAGACGTTTAAAGTAGATGCAGCATAACAATATAGCAACCTGCGCGAAGCGCAGGTTGCTATATTGAAATAAAAACTTATTTAGAGGTCGATATGGCAACGAATACATTAAGCGATCGCGAGTGGGCAGTTCGGTTATTATTTCTCGAAGAAGTTAAAGACTTCCTAGCCGATATTGAGACGGAAATATTAGGCTTAAGCGATCGCGGTCTATCGCGATCATCCATTGACAAAATCCTACGCGCCGCTCACTCAATGAAAGGTGGTGCGGGGATGATGGGTTTTCATGCGCTAAGCGAACTTGCTCACCGTTTAGAAGACTTTGTTAAAATCTTGCAAGCAAAAAATCAAACCGCGATCGCGCCTGAAATGGAAAGTCTATTTCTCAATGCGATCGATAGCATGGGCAAGGTTGCGAATATCCACAAACAGCGTCAAACTCCTGATGCACAATGGTTAGAAGAATATATTTATCAGCCATTCGTTAACTTACATGAAATCTTAGGAGACTTGTCGGCACAAGATGAAGCGAGTCTACTTTCTGAAGAAGCGGGTGAGGATATGCGTGTCCTCATGTTTGCCACAGAAGTCGATGCTTGTTTAGAAAGACTGACCAATGTACTCGCCGATCTCGATTCGCAAGTGCTACGCGAAGAATTTGAACTCACCAGTCAAGAATTTGGCTGTCTAGGTGAAATGTTGGAATTACCAGCATTTAGCCAACTTTGTGCAGAGATTAGCATCGCTTTAGCAGATCAAAATCATAATTTACGCGCGGTGACAACTTCTGCTTTAGCCGCATGGCGGCGATCGCAAGCCCTTGTTTTAGTCAGTCAGTTTCAAGCTTTACCCGATCATTTTGAAATATTGCCCCTCACCCCCGCAGCAGAAGCCGAAAAGATTCTGGCTCTCCCTCTCCTACAGGAGAGGTGGCTGGGGAGTGAGGACAGCTTTTCTCTCGATCCTCAAAATAGCCCTCCAAAAGATGAGACAGTCAATCTTGAGAAACCTTCATTAACTTTAGATGCCACAGTTCGGATTCCTTTACGCCAGTTAGAAACGCTTAGCGATCGCTTTGGTGAATTGAATGCCGAACGGAGTGGATTGCGTCTGCAACTAAAACGAATGCGCGATCTAGTACAACTCTTAAATACGAGAATGCACGGTCTAGAGCAATCCAATTCTCAACTAAGAGATGCATATGATCGCGTAGCCACCTCAGAGCCATTCATTCCCATCAATGCTGTAATTACTACTGAAACGTCAACCAATCAAGCCGTAAACAGTGAAGCATTTCTGCCCTATACCAGTCGATTTGACTTAATCGAAATGGATTCCTATAGCGAATTGCATGTGCTATCACGAGAAATCATGGATAGTGTGGTGCAGTTGCAAGAAGTTTCCAGCGATTTAGCAACCGCTTTAACCGATACTGAAGGAACAGAACGCGAACTTGGACGCGCCTCGCGCCAAATGCAAACCGCGATCGAGCAAGCGAGAATGCGAATGCTCAGCGAGATTTTAGGGAAATTTCCACGTCTATTACGAGATTTATCATTGGCACATGGTAAGCAGGTGGAATTAGTATTGCGCGGTAGTTCAACTTTAGTTGAGCGATCGGTTTTAGAAATATTAGAAGACCCACTGTTACATCTAATTCGCAACGCCTTCGATCATGGCATCGAAACGCCAGAAGCAAGAATTGCGGCGGGTAAATCACCAAAAGGGAAAATCGAAATTGCCGCAGGTTATCGTGGTAATCAAACTGTAATTACGGTTAGCGATGATGGTAATGGCGTTGATTTTGCCAAATTACGCGATCGCGCTTTACAAATGGGATTAAGTGAGAGCGATCTTGATGGCTCTAGTGAAACAGAACTATTAGATCTGATTTTTGAAGCAGGTTTCACCACCGCCGATCGCGTGACTGAGCTTTCAGGACGCGGCGTTGGTATGGACGTAGTACGCTCCAATTTGAATATAATTGGTGGCAGTATTCGCATTGAGACAGAAGCGGGACAAGGGACAACTTTTATTTTGACCGTACCTGTCTCGCTCTCGATTGCGCGGGTGCTACTATTTGAGAGCAACGGCTTGCAGATGGCAATTCTCACCAGTGCGGTTGAAGAAATTCTCTTAATGCGAGATTTACAAATTCATTCAGTGGCAAATCAAGAAGTAATTGATTGGGAAGGCTATTCTGTCCCAGTCTTACGT
>JAJAZG010000141.1 GCA_026785865.1 Pseudanabaena sp. CAN_BIN31 | reverse complement strand
TTTTTCCCCCCCCCCCCCCACCCCCCTCGCGCGGCCCCCCCCCCCCCCCCCCCAACCGCTAATTCTTCGATGTTGATATCTATTTTTACACTGGGAAGGGAGTAGAAAACTTGACAGGCAATTTGATATGACAATATATATATCTATCATTAGCAAATTTCACAAACGATTCCCATAAAGTCGTTCTGCCCCAAAAAAATGCCTCCCCTCGCCTTTGAAGCTTTATTCATTATTTTGCTCGTGATTGCCAACGGTGTATTTGCCATGTCGGAGCTAGCAATTATCTCTGCTCGCAAAGTGCGCTTAGAACAATGGGCAAAAGAAGGAAATGCCAATGCCAGATCCGCGTTAAGACTGATCAGCTCACCCAACAATTTTTTATCAACCACCCAAATTGGTATTACCTTAATCGGAATTTTGAGTGGTGCTTTGGGTGGTACAACAGTGGCAAAAGGGCTGAAAGATTCGCTAGACACGATCGCCGCGCTCAAGCCCTATAGCGAAGGTCTAAGTTTTACGATCGTGGTTGGGATCATTACTTACTTATCTCTAGTCCTTGGTGAACTGGTTCCTAAGCGCTTGGCGATGAACAATGCTGAAAAAATTGCCTGTGCAGTTGCACCATCAATGCGATTTCTTGCCAATATTGGTACGCCAATTATCTATTTACTAAGTACATCAACTGAAGCATTGCTTAGTTTATTAGGGATTGAGATTACCGAAGAATCACAGGTTACAGAAGAAGAAATTAAGGTGATGATTGCTCAGGGTGCTGAGTCAGGAATGTTTGAAGTAGCGGAACATGACATGGTTGAGCGGGTATTTCGCTTAGGCGATCGCCCGATCAAATCGCTAATGACTCCGCGCACTGAGATCGACTGGCTGGATGTCGATGCACCCTTTGAAGAAACCCAGCGTGAAGTGTTAGCAAGTGGACATTCGCGCTTTCCTGTCGGACGAGAAAATCTTGATGATTGTGTCGGCATTATCGAAATCAAAGCATTTCTCAATGCTAGTCTGCATGGCACTCCGATTGATTTGGTTAAAGCTAGCAGCCCGCCTTTATATGTCGCTGAAACCGCCAGTGCTTTGAGTGTATTAGAGCAGTTTAAACAGTCTGGCGATCGCGTTGCCATAGTGACTGACGAGTATGGCGGTGTTGAGGGTTTAGTCACCCTTACCGATCTGCTCGAAGCGATCGTCGGTGATTTGCCATCGAATGACCGCCAAGGCGATCCCGATGCCATGCAAAGAGAAGATGGCTCTTGGCTGATCGATGGCATGATCTCAAGCGATCGCCTCAAAGAAATCCTTGAAGTCGAAAAGCTACCTCACGAAGAAGATCATAACTACCACACCCTTGGCGGTTTGATGATGACCTATCTCCGCCATATTCCCAAGGTGGGCGAGTATTTCAGTTGGGAGCATATTCGCTTTGAAGTCATGGATATGGATGGAAATCGGGTTGATAAGGTACTAGTTAATGTATCGCCGCTACCCACACCACCACTAGACGAATAGCCAAGACAAAAAAACCACGAAAGCAAAAAAGTCGGTGCAATGCACCGACTTTTCTGCTTTCGTGGTTTTTAGCTATTAAGCGAGTAAATTTGTTAGACGAGGATATTTAGAAACTAGACCGAAGGTTTCAGGCGAAACAACATCATAGGTGAAGTGACGCTGGGCAATACAAAAGCGATCCCATGCCGCAACTTCGATGCGGAATAGTTTGATAATCGTATCGATTAAGAATGGCGTAAGTTCAAATTGCCAGCCCACTTTTAAATTCAAATGTTCGCAAAATTGCCCGATTAAATCCTCTACGGTGAGGCGTTGCATTCCCAAAACCAAACGAGCGGGAGATTGGGGAACTGACTGGGCAGTGAGTAGATGGGTAACAATTTGAGCAATATCGATCGCATGGATAAAATGGAAACTACCGTTAGTTTTTAAAAATCTCGCATATGGCACATATTTGAGAATATCCTTAAGTCCTTTAGATATATGTGAATAGGGCTTAGTAGCAGCACCGCCAAAAACAAGCGTGGGGAATACCGTAATCAGGCGATCGCGAATAATCGAATTCTCTAAGGTTTCCAGACAAGCATGTTTGGAAGCAATGTAATCTGTGCCAATTTTTCCTGCTTCAGGAATAATCTGATTATGGGTATCGAGAATGCTGGCAGTAGAGAAATAAATGGCACGTTCACAGACTTCTGGATCGAGAGAAGCAAATAGCTCGATCGTTTTATCACGATTTACTACAAACGCTTCTTCACCACCCCAACCTGCGGCAGTACTAACCACAAATTCCATCGTCCGCAGCAAATCCTTGTGATTGCCGATATTTTGCATCGAGTCTTCGATCACATGCACATTAGGGCGATCGCTCAGATCGATTTGCAATTTGCGGCGATCGCGCACCAATAGATAAAGATCGTAATCAGTTTTTGCTAAAAGCATTTCGATCAGATAATGACCGACACAACCACTTGCACCCGTAATAAAGACTTTTTTGGACATTAAATTCAATCGTTTTAGGAGACGTATCTCGTGGAGATCCGTCTTCTAACTTAACTCATTGACGGAAAAATTAACTTGAGGCTCAGAGAAATTTTTGAAAGTGCCGCGTCGCGGCACTTTCAAAAATTTCTCTGGGTTTTATGACAGCACAATGGTGGATTTTTAAGAATCTCAACGTTTTGACGCGATCGCCCCGTAATTAAGCTTTACTCAACATATAGA
>JAJAZG010000140.1 GCA_026785865.1 Pseudanabaena sp. CAN_BIN31 | reverse complement strand
TCATTGCCAACTTCTATTCCTAACTTGATTGCAGGAATGTTCCGAGAAACAGCGATCGCCTGACGAATAGTAATCGATCCTGAGAACGTATTGTCATAGTTACGAGGTATATAGGGTTCATCGCCATCAGGAATGTTCATCAGACTATCATCAATCACTGAATCAGGCGTATAGTTGCCAGTAGCAAATGCGGCATAGTAAACAAAAGGCTTAAACGAAGATCCCAATTGTCGTCTGGCAAGAACGGCGCGGTTAAATTGATTTTTCTCAAAGTCGCCCACGCCGCCCACCAAAGCCTTAACAAAGCCTGTGCGCGGATCGACTGCAACTAATGCTAATTGATCAGCATAGGCTCCGCGATCAACTAAATCTTTATGCCCCTCTGCGGCAACTTCTTCAGCAATGCGCTGCAACTTCAAGTCAATCGTCGTCTGGACTCGCAATCCACCTTGTAAAACGACATCTCTGCCAAATTTTTCTTCTAGCTCTGCGGTTACAGCCTGCGATACATAAGGAATACGACTAACTTCGTAAGAAATCCCTTGCTTACGGATGATAATTTTCTGATCTTTGGCAGCTTTGATCTCAGCAGGAGTTGACCACCCAAGCTCTACCAGCCGATCCAGTACTAACCCCTGCCGTTTCTTAGCCGATGGATAGTTATCAACAGGATTAAATACTGAAGGCGCTTGGATCGTACCTGCTAACATTGCAGCTTCGCCGAGAGTCAAATCAGCCGCAGATTTACCAAAATAGTTTTGAGAAGCTGTTTCTGCGCCATTAGTATTTTTTCCCCAAAATACTTGATTAAGATACATCTCAAGGATTTGCTCCTTGGTAAATACCTGCTCGACCCGCATTGCCAAAACTGCTTCAGCAACTTTACGATTGAGGCTACGTTCGTTAGATAAAAACAAATTTTTGACTAATTGCTGCGTTAAAGTCGATCCGCCTTCAACAGTGCCACCTGCATTAAAGTTAGCTAAAATTGCTCGACCAATACCACTAGGATCAATACCCTTATGAGTGTAGAAGTAAGCATCTTCCATCGCGAGAACTGATCGCTTTAAATGTGGTGAAATGCGATCAAGCGTGACAACTTCGCGGTTGACATCGCCATGCAAACGCGCAATCAATCCGCCATTGATATCATATATATAAGTGGTTTCAACTGGGACATAGCCTTTCAAAACTCTGACATCTGGCAGGTCTCGAAAACTGAGAGCTAACCCAACTAGTCCTCCAGCCACGGCCGCACCGCCGATCGTGATGAATCCCAGCAATGTACCCCCAACAGCCTTGAGAGTCCCTTTTAAAATACTGCCTGTAAGCGAATCTGAACGCTCTACACTATTCGATTCCACAGCAATCTACCCTTTGATCAATTCATAGGTAATCTTACTCCATTAATTAAGTATTTCGGGCGATCGCACTAAAAAACTACGCAATAGTTTTCTCGTGCGGCTTTAACGTCGCTGAGCTAGCTTGTCATATACCAATTGCAAATCGACGTGGTGATACGCGATCGCAACTAACGTGTGATAAAACAAATCGGCGACCTCAGAGGCGATCGCCTCAGGATCATCATCTTTGCAAGCCATGACAACTTCGGCGGATTCTTCACCAATTTTTTTTAAAATCTTGTTATCGCCACCCGCAAATAATTTGCAAGTATAAGAACTTTCTTGCGGATGCTCGCGGCGATCAACAATTACTGCAAATAATTCTGATAGAGGGTCGTTCATAAAAAATACCTAATACACAACAATTATGCCGTGCTAAGCGCGGCATAATTCTAAAACGACAAAGGCACGCATAGCGTGCCTTTATAATTGTTTTTAAAGATATTGCAAAGCAGGATCGTTAAAAATGCTACTCACTTCCCAGTATAAAAATAGACATTAAAGCCCAAGAATTAGCATTGCGGCGCGGCGCGCCGCAATGCTAATCTTTCACTGGGAAAGGAGTAAGTGATACCAATAACTATTTAACGGAAGCCTTACCGCCAGCTTCTGCGATTTGCTTCTGAGCTGCTTCAGCATCAGCCTTAGCCATGCCTTCCTTAACAGTCTTAGGTGCAGATTCAACTAGATCCTTAGCATCCTTCAGACCCAAGCCAGTGATTTCACGAACGACCTTGAGGATGGCAATCTTCTTGTCAGCAGGAACTTCGTCAAGTACCAAGTCAAAAGCAGTCTTTTCTTCGACTTCTTCAACCGCAGCAGCGCCAGGAGCAGCCATCATCATGCCACCAACAGGAGCAGCAGCCGAAACGCCGAAGGTTTCTTCGATCGCTTTGACCAATTCAGAAGCTTCAAGAAGGCTCAAAGACTTTAGTTCTTCAATAATGCTGTCGATTTTTGTAGACATAGTTTTTCTCTTTAGTTGATTAATTAGTGATTGATTATTTTAGCTATCAGCTAAGCGCCAATAGCTTTCGGACATTTAAGCCGCTTCTTTTTCGGAAATAGCCTTGATAGCTCTGCCCAGAGATTGCGGAACCTCTTTGATACCGATCGCAATTTTGGCGGTGATCGAATTGATTGCACCAGCAATTTGCGCGATCAGGACTTCCTTGGAAGGCAAGTCAGCGATCGCCTGCAAGTCTTTTGCAGTCAAAGCGCGACCTTCTAAGACACCGCCACGAAGTTCGGTTTTCTTAGATTCCTTTTGAAAAGCTTGGTAGGCTTTAACAGCACCACCGATATCATCTTTGACAAATAAGCAAGCCGAGGGCCCAACGAGAAAGTCTTCGAGAGGCTTCCACTCAGGAGTCTGCGAAATTGCTTGCTTGAGCAAAGTGTTTTTAGTAGTTCTGCATACCGTACCCGTCGGACGGAGCGATCGGCGGAGCTTGGTAATCTCAGCTACTGACAAAGTTGAGTAATCGATTACCATGACCATTTGAGTTCCTTCAAACTCTTTGGTCATTTCGCCGACTAAAACTTTTTTCTGGTCTAGGGTCTTACCCATATGGTTTTCACCTCCTTATATTTGGAACTAGTTTGATGAAGCATTGACCCATCAAATCGGCTGTGTAGATCTTTAAAGTCATTAAAAAGGTATTAAAAAAGCCTCGTCTTTTCGCAGACAGAGGCTAAAAATATTCACTCAAGAATCTTTTTTGAAACACCTCGTCAGGAAATTAAGCTGTTAGCACCTGCTGTCTACGGAGATATTCAGTTGTCGAAATTTCTTTCTAGGCTTATTACAACAATTAGACTTAGCTTTTACTTCTTTCCTGAAGTTATTAGCTTTTGGGTAATAATTTCAGGAATCAATGACTTTGAAAGGCTTTAATTATGCGTCTGCAAACTTGAGATCGCGCAAGGCTGAAATATCAACTTCGATCGCAGGTCCCATCGTTGCCGATACATAAACTGAGCGCCAGTAGCGACCCTTTGCACCAGAAGGACGATTACGATCAATCGTCTCCTGCAAGGCTTTCAGGTTTACTAGCAAATCGTCAGCAGAGAATGTAGCCTTGCCGAACAAGATGTGAACAATACCCGTGCGATCAGCACGGAATTCTAGCTTACCAGATTTGAACTCATTAATTGCGCCAGCCAAATCAGTGGTTACTGTACCACCTTTAGGCGAAGGCATTAATCCTCTTGGCCCAAGCAATTTACCGAGCTTGGCAACTTGAGGCATCATGTCAGGTGTCGAGATCAGCAAGTCAAAGTCCATGCGTCCCTTAATGATTTCATCAATGAGTTCTTCAGAACCAGAGATGTCTGCACCTGCGGCGGCGGCTTCGGCAACTTTTTCACCACGAGCAATAACAGCTACGCGGATTGTTTGACCAGTACCTTTAGGCAGGGTTACGGTTGTCCGCAACTGTTGGTCAGCATACTTAGGATCGATTCCTAATCTGACGTGAGCTTCTACCGACTCAGCAAACTTAGCGGTTGCAGTCGCCTTTAGTAGTTCCAATGCTTCAATTGGTGCGTAAGGGCGCTCTTCAACCTTGCTCAGAGCTTCCTTAAAACGCTTTGATATTTTCTTTGCCATGATTTTTCCTGAGGGGTGCGATCGGAAAACTTAATTTCCTCCCCCGACTAAAATTTTTATGTGGATTTATTGATCGAAAGACTAAAGCTAATAGCTAAGCGTTAATAGTAACGCCCATATTTTTTGCCGTGCCTTCGATAATTTTCATTGCTGCATCAATGTCATTTGCATTGATATCAGGCATTTTTGTCTCAGCAATCTGACGAAGTTGATCTCTGCTAATCGAACCAACTTTTTTACGGTTAGGTTCGGCAGAGCCAGCCGTAATGCCAGCTGCCTTTTGGATCAGAACTGATGCTGGAGGTGTTTTGAGGATGAAGGTAAAGCTTCGGTCTTCAAATACAGATATTTCGACAGGAATGACCATGCCTGCTTGATCAGCAGTACGGGCATTATACTCCTTGCAAAACATCATGATATTGACACCATGCTGACCTAAGGCAGGACCAACTGGTGGAGTTGGGCTAGCCTTACCAGCATTAAGTGCTAGCTTAATAATTGCTGTAACTTTCTTAGCCATTTTCTCTTTTAGCCAATATAGCCGTTAAAAAATCTACAAACCTGCGTTTGAGTGAACTAGTTTTGCGTTAATTTTGCTTCTGTACCTGATTGAGCTCTAATTCAACAGGTGTGTCCCTACCAAAGATCGAGAGAAGCGCCTTGAGTTTACTGCGCTCTGGGCTAACTTCCACCACTTCCCCTTCAAAGTCTTTGAAAGGTCCAGTAAGCACTTTAATTTTGTCGCCTTGAGCCATATCAATTTTGAGAACTGGCTCTTGCTCGACTACGACACGGAAGATTCTTTCGACTTCTTTTTCAGTCAGAGGACGAGGCTTAACATGCCCACGACCACGACCATAGTGACGTTTTTGTTCTGTGCCAACAAAGTTAATTACATGGGGAGTGCTTTTGACGGCAAGCCATGCATCATCATCAACTTCTAAGTGACCAGCTTCACTTCTAACAGTTTTGATCTGAATCAGCACATACCCAGGAAATATTTTTTCCTCGGATGCGAGCCGACTACCATCTTTCCTAAGTTTGACGGTTGGCGTTTGCGGAATTTCAATCTGCTTGATCCTATCTTCAACATCAAGAGTTTTGATGCGTTGCTCTAGGCTCGACTTGACCTTTTTTTCGCAGCCAGAAGCAATTTGAACGGCATACCATTGGAATGTTACGCCTGATTCTTCATGGATACTAGATGAATGGTCGATGTCTTCGGTAAACATTATTGAAACACCTGCAATGCGATCGCCTTAAACAATGCATCAATCAGATAAACAAAGGTTGCAACGGCAACGATCATCAAAAGAACAGATGCAGATTCACTAATAAGTTGTTGGCGGCTAGGCCAAACAATCTTGCCGAATTCGGCTTTGGATTCTGCAAAAAGCTTGAACACACCAGACTGATCAGACGTTACATCTGAGTCGGCTTTGGGTAATTCTTTTGGTTGCTCTTTCAGTTCATTTTTTGTCATAGCGGCAACTCTTGCGATCCCTTTACAATCTTTGTAAATGCGATGTGTTTAAGTACAATCTTGAGCAAACTTTAAGTAATTTCGAGCTTGTGAGAATAGTGAAGCGCGCCCTGGGGGACTCGAACCCGCGGCATCAGGTTTTGGAGACCTGCGTTCTACCAACTGAACTAAGGACGCACGTAGTGAAAACACGATTCGTTTACGCAACCAGTTATATCTACTGTATCAATTGCTATATCAGAATAGTATTTGATACTTAGTATAACCATAGATCGCTCTATAGTGGGCGGTCAAATCGTTGTTTAAGACGAGTTGCTTTACCAACAAGGTCACGTAAGTAGTAGAGCTTAGCACGACGCACTTTACCACGACGGATCACTTTGATGCTTTCAATTTGAGGAGAATGTAGCAAGAAGGCTCGCTCAACTCCAATTCCTTGAAATACACGACGGACAGTAATAACGGTGTTAACGCTAGAACCACGTCTCGCAATGATCACGCCTTCGTATGGCTGAGTACGTTCTTTGCCGCCCTCTTTGATCCTAACTCCAACCTTGACAGTATCTCCAACATAAATTGTAGGGAGATCTGTTTTGATATATTCCGCTTCAATTGAGCGGATGATTTCAGAAGCGTTCATGAGGAATGCCAAAAAAGTCGCGATCATCTATGTTAGAGCATGAATGATTTAATGTCTATGTTTTTTGTAAAAAAGTTTAGATACAGCTGTCACGACTTGTATTAAGACAAACCAAAAGGTGACCGATCCATCTTTGGCTGGAAAAAGTGTGAGCTTATCCATGAAATTTCAAGGATAAAAAAAAATGATTACGTCATTTACGCGATCGCTTCCACAGTCGATAACCAATAAAAGAGGCGATCGCAATCAGAACGCCAAAAACAACAACCTTACTGATTACATCAATATTTTTTTCGACTAAATAGTACTTTTCACCTACAAAATAACCTGCATAGGTCAATAAAGTTACCCAGCCAATTGTGCCAATTGTCGAATAGATAAAGAAAGGAATCAGAGGCATTTTACCAATACCTGCGGGAATCGAAATCAAAGTGCGAATACCAGGCACCATCCGCCCAAATAGCACCGCCTTTACGCCATGTTTCTGAAACCACGTTACTGATTTATCAAGATCGTCTTCAGAAACACCGATCCACTTCCCATAACGCCCTGCTAATACCCGCAAGCGTTCCTGTCCTAACAGTAACCCCGCATAGTACCAAGGGATTGCGCCCACGATTGTCCCAATCACACCGACCACAATTGCAGGAATTACTTGAATTTTTGGATCTGGCACACTTGCCGTGTATCCTGCGAGGGGCATGATTAATTCTGAAGGAATGGGCGGAAATAGATTTTCCAAAAACATCAGTAGCCCAATCCCCACATAACCTAGGGATTCCATTGTATTTTTAATCCATTCCGTCATTGTGGTTGCCAAATTACGATATTTATATGATTAGGCGCGCGAACCTTTGCGTTGATCATCTTAGCCCAAAAAACTGGCGATCGCTATAGAACCCATTTGGTATCTTAGGAAGCTCTGGCAAGATGCTTAAGCATAAGCCTGATAAATCAAAGCTTGAGCAGAGTATTAACATTGTCTAAATTTTTGTCAACGTGACCCTGACTGCGATCAAGTAGAATTTAATTCTGGACTCCACGCATCATTTACTTTTTATAAAAACTCGAAAAGGGGAGCAAATTACTCCTCTTTTCGAGTTTTACGATCTTAACCAAACTTATCTAAAAATCTGTATGCAAACTTTCTCGTCAATCCCCCAGATTTTATTTATTTTAAGATTACTTACTTATTCAGCGATCGCCTCGGCTGTGATTAAATATGCTGCGCCAAACTGGGCGTTATTAAATAATCTGACAGCAGATACGATCAATGCGATCGCGCTTTCCGCAATAACCATCCCCGTCGGTCTATTTGCCTTTGTTTTATGGCTAAAGCGTTAAGGAATTGGGTGATTTTCAATTCCATTGAGCATCTGCAAATTTTTTGAGCATCGAAAAACAATTGCGACCATCAGGCATCACCGCGTATGTAATTTCATCGGCGATCGTTGTGGCAATCATCAAACCTCGACCACCCGTGGGAATACCATCGATATCTTCAAAATCTTGGTTCTTTTTGGCTTCTTTAGTAACTCGTTCAATTTCAGCGTCAATGTCAAAAGGTTCACCATAGTCGCAGATTTTTAACTCTAGAAATTTTTCCGTGTCATCAAGATTAATTTCAATATCAATCGGTGTTTCTTGAGGCAATCTCGCATGAGCGTAAGAAACTACGTTTGTGAATACTTCGACTAAGACAAGGTTGCATTGCATCCAAGTTGATTTTGGCAACAAATTTTTAAACTGCTGAAACCACTCTTGCAATTCGCCAAGAGCATAAATATCACTATTAACTTGGATATGATATTGCTGTAACACTAATGATATTTTGAATTGTAATGTTAATTTTTTGTTACTGGCGGTTATACCAACGCATTAGTACACCTGAAAGCTTTTCGGAGTCATGACAAACTGTACCGTTGTCTTTTTCTTGCATGATATTAGCAATTAAGACAGGACAACCCATGGGAGCGAGATTATCACGATCTAGATTGGTAAAGTGCGATCCGAAAGAAGCATAGTGTTGTAGCGATCGCTCAGAAGGCGGCTGCTTTTGGACTAAAACTACATCAAACAATCGCACTCCAGCGATCTTATCTAAAACTCGCACATAATCAGATACTGCATAGTCATCGGTTTCACCGACTTGACTCATGATATTACAAAGATAGATCGATGGCACATTGCGATCAATCAAAGCTTGTAAAATCTCAGGTACGAGCAGGTTGGGAATAATGCTGGTATATAGGCTTCCAGGTCCAATTACGATCAGGTCAGCTTCAATAATATCTTCAACAGCCTGCGGTAATCCTTTGGGATTTTCGGGTTTACAGCCAATATATTTGATTCTTCCTCTGGCTTCAGGAATATTGGACTCGCCCTCGACATAACGACCATCTTCAAACTCAGCCCATAGCACCATCTGATCGAGCGTGGCTGGCAGCACCCGACCACGCACGGCTAAAACCTGTGAACTAGCCGCGATCGCCTTTTCTAGATCGCCTGTAACTTCACTCATCGCCGTAAGAAACAAATTACCAAAACTATGACCAGATAGCCCCTCCCCTGTCTTAAACCGATATTGAAATAATTCGGTGACTAACTTTTCTTCGTCAGCAAGGGCGGCGAGACAGCTACGAATATCACCTGGAGGCAAAACCCCATATTCACGGCGCAAGCGTCCAGAGGAGCCGCCATCATCAGCAACGGTCACGATCGCTGTGATGTTGGCGCTATATTGCTTGAGTCCGCGCAACAAGTTTGATAAGCCAGTACCGCCGCCTACAGTGACAATTCTTGGCCCCCGATTTAGCTTGCGATGGGAAACCAGTAATTCTAATAGTTCCTTGTCTTGATCGGGCATCAACACTTGAGTAATCGAACCGAGGGCGCGTTTTTGTCCAAGCCACAGTAGCCCCAATCCGATTAAAAGGGCGATCGGGCCACTCATATTACGTGGCAAGATTCCCACCAAAGTGTCGACCGTGTTACCAATCAGGCGTGATAGAAACAAAATTGGGGTTAGTCTTGCCGAGATCGCAATTCCTAACACGATCAAAATAATGCCGACAACGCTAACTAGTAGCCATCGCTTGACAAATAATCCTGGTAACAACCACTGAAACCCCCTTAGCCACTTTCTTTTCTTCGCGGCTGGACGATATCGATTTGCGGGTGGTTTTTTTGAGGGCTTCATTGAGTGTCTGAAAATGCGCCAATTATCGATAATGCTACCACTGGTGCTGTGACGGCTGACAAAACCCGATCGCCTAATGACACTGGGATAAATCCTGATGCGATCGCCATTTCTGATTCCCTAGCCGTCCAGCCACCTTCGCAACCAGTAACAATGACGATATTCAAAACGGGTAAGGTTTGAACATCTTGTAAGGTAGTAAGCAAATGTGTCGCATCAGGACTGGTTACGCAAGTATATTTCAAGCTTGATGATGCTGATTTGGCAAGCTGATCGAGCCATTCAGTGAATGTTTGGGGCGTATTAATTTCAGGTACATGGTTACGCATTGAAAGCTCGGCGGCTTCTTCGGCAATGCGCTGCCAGCGATCGCGTTTTTGATTGCCGATTTCTGTACCTGCTTTAAGGATCGTGCGATCGCTAAATAACGGCACAATTTGCCGCACCCCTAACTCTGTTGTCTGGCGAATCACTGACTCGATATTGCTACCCTTGGGCATGGCAATACCCAGCGTAATTTGCGCCGCTAATTCTGAATTATTTTCTAGTTTGGCAATAATTTCCGCGATATCTAGCTCGCCTGTTAATTTTGCTAGCCACCATCCAGCTTGGCGATCAAGGGCAATAAATTCGGCTCCAGTTTCTAAGCGCAATACATTATATAAGTAGTGTTTTTGTTCTGGGGTTAAGGCGATCGCGCTATTAATTTGTAAAGCTGGCGAAACTTGGTGCGCTTGTAATGTCACCCTTTGGAGTTTGCGTTTGTTGATCACGGATTAGACGGATTATGGGATTACACGGATTTAATCTACCTTATCGCTGTTACTTGCCTAGCGATCGTCAGCGAACAAGGGGCTTAAGCCCCTTGCCAAAAATCCGCGTCATTTCGGACTAAATAGCCATCCTTTTTTCCAAAAGAAAAATAACAAGCCGCCAGAAATGCTCAACATCAACATCCAACAAAGAGCATAACCATATGGCCATCTCAGCTCAGGCATATTTCCTATTTCAGTATCAAAATTCATGCCATATACTCCAGCCACAAAGGTAAGCGGAATGAATACTGTCGAAATCACGGTTAAGAAGCGCATGATCTCGTTAGTGCTATTGCTCAATGATGACAGATAAATATCCATCAAGTTTGCGGCAAGTTCGCGATAGGTTTCGACCATATCCATAACCTGCACGGTGTGGTCATAGCAGTCACGCAAATAAATCTGCACTTCTGGCTCGATCAAAGGACTTTTTTCACGAATTAGCGAATTAATCGCGTCGCGTTGTGGCCAAATCGCACGGCGTAATAGTAATAATTCGCGCTTAATTTTATGGATTTTGTCGAGGGTTTGGCGGGTCGGTTTATCGACTACTTCATCTTGCAAATCTTCGAGACGTTCGCCGTAGTCTTCTAATACTGGGAAAAAGCCATCAACGATCGCATCAATTAGGGTGTAGGCGAGGTAATCAGATTTTTGCGATCGGATGACACCACGATTGCGATGAATACGCTGACGAATTGGCTCAAATACATCAATTTCAGGCTCTTCTTGTACTGTCAGGACATAGTTTTTGCCTAAAATTAAACTCACCTGCTCATCATAAAACCCCCGACCATCTTCACGACTAGTCACCATATGCAAGATGATTAATTCCTGATCTTCAAAACTCTCAACCTTGGGGCGTTGAGGAATATTAACGATATCTTCAAGCACGAGTGCATGGAGATTAAATACTTTGCCTAGACGTTGCAATACATCTTCAGAACCTAAGCCTTGCACATCAAGCCATGACACTGATTGACTATCAAGATAAGGAATACAGTCTTCAGGAGTGGCAAGCTGAACCCCTAGAGCTTCGTCAGCATTGTAATCAATCAAGAAAATATTCGGAATAGTCGCATCTTGATCAATGATTAATGTCCCAGGCGGACTCCCTGGTTCGGGTCGATTAAAGTCATAAAATTCTAATTCGTCACCATTTTCTTCAGAATTATCTTCAATGGGACTAGGCTTAAATCTGATGGGGTTGTGCAGCATGGTGAAGCGAGTCATGAAATATACTTGTCAGTGTGCCACATTGTTAAGACTTGTTCGTCTATAAAAACGCGGGAATCGTGACTCTGTTCAACACAAGTATATTTCTATATTTTTCTAAACTCTATGAAATGTCAAAAAGCTCCAAAAAAGCTAAATAGGTTGAGTTTTCTGTTGATCGCCTCTCTTACTTGTTTCAGTACTGCTTTTGTGGGAAATGCGATCGCTGGACCTTTGCCCGAAAAAATTCTTTGGGGCAATCCGACCTGTGATGTGAGTACTACAGAAATTTTGCGTAAACATGAATTACGAAAATCAGCTTTAGTTATAAATTCTAGTAATTCTCAAGCTCAATATCAGGCGATCATTCAAAAGCATAAATCAGACTTGCAAGCCTGTCGCGATCGCCTTGCGCCCAAAACCCAAGCGACTTGGATACGCCTCTATCCTAATGATGCAAAATCGGGCGTATTAGAGGATGTCTTCGATAAAGTTGCCAATCGTGGCTATAACCAAGTATTTATCGAAGTTTTTTATGATGGGCGCGTCTTGCTGCCTGTTGCCGATAATCCGACCCCTTGGCGATCGGTGATGGAAGAAGCAGTCAAGGCGAGGGAAGTTCCTGCGGACTACGATTTATGGAAAAAGGCGATCGCGATCGGTAAAGAGCGCGGCATCAAGGTTTATGGCTGGTCATTTACGATGAACTTTGGCTATGGCTATAGTGAAATCAAGGGGCGATCGGCTGTTTTAGCGCTTAATGGTAATGGGGAAAATAGTATTGCCAATACGAATTTTGATCGTAATTTAGTTAGCAATGGTCGCGCCTTTTATGAAGATGCCTATGAAGCCGATCATCTGTTTGTCGATCCTTACAGCGCGATCGCTAAAGCCGATCTGACATCTGCGGTCAAAGCCCTGATGCAACGTCAGCCCGATGGCATGGTGTTTGACTATGTTCGCTATCCCACCAACTCCACTGCTGCGTTGATCGATAACGTCAAGCAATTATGGATTCACGGACAATCTTCGCGATCGGCTTTGTTGAGTAGCATTGACGATAAAAATGTGCGAGAACTAATGGCGCTCTATCTCAAAACTGGTGATCTCACGGCTGATGATGTTGTTCAAACTGAGAAAAAACTCACAGAAACTGTCAAAGTGAAACCGACCAGTATTAAAAATCTCAGGGAAACCGCCGCGATCGCCGAAAGTTTACTCTGGAATATCGCCACTAATCACGCTTATCAAGGTGTGATTAATTTTGTAACTGCGATTTCAGCGCCGTTCAAGCAAAATAATATGGCGATCGGCACTGTCTTTTTCCCCAATGGTAATCTCAATGAAGCAGGTAAATTTGAGGCAAGAATGCAGCCTTGGGATCGTTTTCCTACTTACATGGAACGTCATCCGATGACCTATGCCCTCTGCAATGATGGCAAATGTGTCGCCGATCAAGTTTCCGAAGTCGTCCGCCAATCATCGCCCGAAACCTTAGTTTGTCCAGTCCTAGCAGGAACTTGGGGACAGGGCTTTGATGGACATCCTAGCTTTGAGAAACAAATGCAAGCTATTCGAGCGACAGAACCAAAAATTAATTGCTTCAGTCACTTTGTCTATGCATGGATGGAACCAGAAAGCGATCGGCTTCGCAAATTTGGCAAAGCAACAGGTTTAGAGTCAGCAACTATTCCAAATTAAGTAGGCTCAATAGGTGTTTCGGGGAGGTCGAATATGAT
>JAJAZG010000139.1 GCA_026785865.1 Pseudanabaena sp. CAN_BIN31 | reverse complement strand
TTAACCGAAAACCAATACTTGATTAAAATAATTCCCGATCGCTGAATCATATTTTCAAACTCAGGACAGGAACGCAGAAACTCCACATATTCCTCATGGGTACAGTAACCCATCACATGCTCCACCCCTGCACGGTTGTACCAACTGCGATCAAATAGCACCATTTCTCCCGCCGCAGGTAATTCGGCAGTATAGCGCTGAAAATACCACTGAGTGCGCTCTTGGTCAGAAGGTTTGCCTAGCGCCACAATTCGACACATACGCGGATTGAGAGATTGAGTAATACTTTTAATTGCGCCGCCCTTGCCAGCCGCATCTCTTCCTTCAAAGAGAACAACTACTTTTAAACCTTGATGTTTAACCCATTCTTGTAGTTTAACGAGTTCTATTTGTACCTGTTCAAGTTCTTTCTTATAACTTTTCTTTGATAATTTGGGCAACTCAACAGAATGAGCGTTTCCGTCATCGTTAGCCACAGTCTCTAAACCTAGATCTATCAAAGGAGAATCTTCAAAAGCCTGAGATTTTTTAGATTCGCTAACTTTATTCTTTTTGGATTTAGACATTTTTTTATTCTCTTTATTAAATACTTTAACGTTTATTGTTGAGATTAAGTCTGGAGCGTTAGGCAACTTGGAAAAATAAGTTACTCACAACGGCAATTTTCGATAGCCTTACAGCAGATTGAGAACAAACCCACCACTAGATTTTTCGTAAAAGCCCCGCGAAGCGGGGCTTTTATGAAAAATCTGGGTTTGGTTTGATCGGGATTTTCTGTAACAAGGGGCTTAAGCCCCTTGCCTGTTTAAATTGTTTCTACAAGCCGCGTTAGCTTCAGCTAACGACCCAAACTTAATCTATTGACGACCAATACCAATGTAATGATATCCCAAAGCTTTAAGAGCTTTGCCATCAAGGAAATTACGCGCATCAATAATGACAGGATGTGCCATCAAAGTTAGCATCTTAGCATAATCGATCGCCAAAAATTCTTGCCAATCGGTCACCAAAACTACTGCATCACAGCCATCAGCGAGACGCTCTAGATCGGTTTCCACAATCACATTAGAGAAGCCTTCACGCAATCCCGATTGCGAGACTAGCGGATCGTAAGCCTTAACTCTCGCTCCTAAACGACTCAGTTGATCGATTAAGGTCAACGCTGGCGCGTCTCGCATATCATCAGTATCGGGCTTAAAAGTCATTCCTAATAAACCAATAGTTTTACCCTTCAAGATTTTCAGAGCTTGCTGCAACTTCTCGACTACCAAAGTCCGTTGAAGTTCGTTCACCCGTACACAAGCTTTTAAAATCTCGGTGGAATAGCCATAGTCTTCAGCCGTATAAATCAGAGCGGAAACATCTTTGGCAAAGCAAGAGCCGCCCCAACCGATACCAGCTTGCAAAAACTTGGAACCAATCCGCGAGTCTAGCCCAATGCCTTTGGCAACTTCCCTTACATCTGCGCCAACGCGATCGCAAATATTCGCGACTTCATTCACAAAGCTGATTTTGGTTGCCAAAAATGCATTTGCGGCATACTTGATCATCTCAGCAGAGTTCAAATCGGTGACGACTACAGGCACTGGCGGCTGAGTTTTATCTTGAGCAAATGAGCGATCAATAATCGGTTTATAAAGCTCTTGCATCAATTTTAAAGCGCGATCGCTGCCACTGCCAACAACAATGCGATCGGGATTAAACGTGTCATAAACCGCTACGCCTTCACGCAGAAATTCAGGATTGCTGACCACATCAAACTGAATGCGATCAATATTACTCTTACCTGCCATGCCATCCATGACGATCATGCGTACCCAGTCACCCGAACCGATTGGCACTGTGGACTTGTTGACGATGACGCGATAGCCCTCAGTCAAGCTTTCGCCAATACTCCGCGCCACTGCCTCCACATAGCGCATATCACTACGCCCATCCGCGAGAGAAGGCGTACCCACGGCGATGAATAGAATCTCACCATGATTAACACCCGCCGCGATGTCTGTTGTAAATTCGATTTTGCCTTGACGAATTGATTCCGCGATCACTTCAGGCAATCCTGGTTCATGGATCGGCGATTGCCCCGACTTCATCAGTTTGACTTTCTCTTCGTTGTTATCAACACAAATCACATCATGACCAATGTAAGCAAGACAAGCGCCTGTTACTAAACCAACATAACCAGTTCCAATTACACAAACACGCATATGTCGTTACCTGCTCAATAATTTATTTGATACTTTCTAGGCGATCGCGAAAATAGGCGATCGTCTTGGACAAACCTTCTTCCAATGGGACGGTTGGCTCCCAACCCAAATGGAACTTGGCTCGTGAGATGTCGGGCTGACGACGTTGAGGATCATCTTGAGGCAAGGGCTTAAATACCAGTTCCGCCGTGGGATTGATCATGCGTTGGATCGTTTGCGCCAATTGCAGAATCGTATATTCTCCAGGATTGCCCAAATTAACAGGTCCAATGTAGTTCCCATTCATTAAGCGCATCAAGCCTTCTACCAAGTCGGATACATAGCAGAAACTCCGAGTCTGGGAACCATCTCCATAAATTGTGAGGGGAATTCCTTGGAGGGCTTGAACCACAAAATTACTCACTACCCGACCATCATTTTCTAGCATCCTTGCGCCGTGGGTGTTGAAAATACGCACAACTCGCACCTCAACGCCATATTGTCGATGGTAATCAAAGGTTAGTGTCTCAGCAATGCGCTTACCTTCGTCGTAGCAGCTACGAATGCCTGTGCAGTTAACATTGCCCCAATAGTCTTCAGTTTGTGGATGAATTAAAGGATCTCCATAAACTTCTGAAGTTGATGCCAATAGAATTCGAGCTTTCCATTTTTTAGCCAATTCCAACATATTTAGGGTTCCTAAAAAGTTGGTCTTAGCAGTTTTAATGGGATCGAATTGATAATGCACAGGTGAAGCGGGGCAAGCAAGATGATAAATCTGATCGATATTGTCAATCTCAATCGGATTGACAATATCATGTTGAATGAATTGAAAATTAGGATGTTCAATCCATTGGGCGTTGTTAGATTTTTGACCCGTGTAAAGATTGTCCACACATACAACCTCATGTCCTGCTTCCATCAAGCGATCGACTAAGTGCGAACCAATGAATCCAGCACCGCCAGTGACTATAATCTTCATGTTTGTTATCTAGAAATGTTGCGGATCAGTGAGAAAGGCGTAACGATGTTGCCGAGAAATCTGGTGACTGAGCCGAGAATACTGGACCCAAAAGATGGTCGCACCACAATTACATCGCGATCGCGTAATCCTGGGTTAAACTCGTCGCTCAATGGCAAATTTAAGTCAGCAACTAGATTGCGACGCATGATCGAGCCATCAGGATTGACCCGATACAGCTCAATAGCCCGCCAATCGGCATCATTAGTCAGCCCACCTGCAAAGGAAATGGCTTCAGTAAATGAACTGTTGGGTCTAAGCTGCAAGGGTCCTGGTCGAACTGCTTCGCCAACTACTTGTACCGTGATTACTGTAGGTGAAAATGTCGCTTTAGCAACTTGGAGATATTCACTTGGATTGGTCTTCTCTAAGCGAGGTACGGTAATCAGATCTCCATCGGTGAGGGTAATGTCTTGACTGAGATCGGCTTTAACAATTAAGTCCAGCAAGTTTGCTTTGACAATTGTGCGCTGTCCCTGATCATTCAATCGTGAAATCTGGACGTTCCGAATATCAGCAATTTCAGTTACGCCATTTGCTGATTGCAAAGCGCGACTGAGGGTAACTGGTCCACCGCCTGATGTCGTGCCAGCCGCAGTAGTTGCGCCTGTAAGCCCTGTAGAGAGAACTCCAGTTCGGGAATAGACCAATGTTTGTGGCCCAACGCGGTTGACCTCACCCACGATCGCGACTTGGATAGTAAAACTATCGGGCGAAAAAGTGGAATTACTGACAAGTCGAGACTGAGATGCACCTGCCTCAGCTAATGGTGGCACAAGGATCGAATCTCCATCAAGAATGCGAACATCCTGACTAATATCGCCCTTTTCTAGTAAATCTTGAAGATTAATCTTGATAATCCGACGACCTGAAGCACCGTCGCGGCGCGAGATTTGAATGTTACTAATATCAGCTCTTGAGGTAATTCCTGATGCTGTTTCCAACGCTCTTGTTAATGTCGCGGCACTGCTACCCGTTGTCGTGGTGCCGACATAGTTTAAAAAACGTGGACCTGGGCGATTTACTTCTCCGACGATCGCAATATTGAGTGGGCGAGGAGAAAGCAAGGATATATTGACAATATTCCGCACGAGGAAAGGATTTAACTTTTCACGAAGTAAAGCATTTGCTTCATCTAGTCCTAAACCCTCTAATTTAACGGCTCCAACTAATGAGACATTGATCGTTCCATCTGGCGCGATCGTTTGGGTTCCTGATAGCTCTGGCACATTGAAAACTTCGATCTTGATACTGTCACCTGCACCAAGGGTATAGCGAAATGTATTTTGAGATTCATTTACACTTAAGGTTGGTGTATCAATATTAAAATTAGCAGGCTTGAGGTT
>JAJAZG010000138.1 GCA_026785865.1 Pseudanabaena sp. CAN_BIN31 | reverse complement strand
GTATTAATAATCGAATTAAGTTGATCAAGCGTCAGGCTTATGGGTTTGTAAATTTTGTTAATTTTCGCTCTAGACTTTTAGCTTGCCTTTCTCATTAACATCTCTTATCACCTTAAACTCAGAAGACCCGCCATGACACCGCTAGTGATGCGACATGAGAAGTAGTTACAAATACCGTCTAAATGTGTAGTAATAGTTTCGAGAACTTTACCATAAACACTATGGGCTTTCTTAATCCAAGCTTGTAATTGCTCATAATCACTACCCTCAAATGGCGATCGCTTTCCCATAATTGCGATGTGTTTTTGGAGGTAGAGCGATCATTCCAGACATAGCAATATTTCGATGGGAACGCTTCCCCAGAGTAGTATCAGGACGAATTGCGAACCGATTTGAAGAAGTTACCTGCTTACACCATCAAAACCACGCGCATTAGTAAAGAAGCTCAAGCCGTTGTAAAAACCTTACAAATGGCTCAAGAACCAGATGTATTGCTGTTTAAGACTTTACCGATCGCCTGTAGACTGGAGGCGATCGCTCCTAATCAAATTGATGATGGAACCACTGCCAAAAAATTTAAAACTCAGCTAGTTTATGTTTTGCAAGAGGTGCAAACCTCTTACGATTGCTTGTTAACGCATTGCCAAAGTCCCTTACCTTACATGATGCTTTTGCGGTACGGCACGGCGATGAAAAATTGCGTGAAGATTTGCGCGTGAGGGCAAGTTATTTAACGGGAATTGTTCGGAGCGGATGTTAAAGAGTAATAATGATCGCTTGCAACAAGCTTTAATCGCTAAGTTAGCGGAGAAGGTTTTGGGCGATCGCACTGAAAAGATATAACCTACAACAAATTCCTAGCAAGCTATACTCATAATATTCAGCAGCGAAAATAAAGCGATGATCCAAACTTTTACTAACGTCCAAAGTAAGGCAGAAAATCAGTACCTGATTAAGCAAGCGGTAACTTGGGAACAGTTTAAAACCTTGCAATCCGCTTTTGACGAGATTGGCGGGGTACAGATGACTTATTGTGAAGGAGTTTTAGAAATTGTGGGTATCGGTCGCTTGCATGAAATGATTTGCACTTTACTTGGTGCTTATCTAATTTCATATTTTGGGTTTAAACGTATTGCTTTTTTTTCAACAGGGGCATATACACAGCAATTAAAGGGCAGTACTGAATTTCAGGCTGACTTGTCTTATAACTTTGGCACTGAAAAGAATATTTCTGATTTGTGTATTGAAATTGTGGTGACAAGTGGTGGCACGAAGAAGCTGAAAAAATATCAATTAATTGGTGTACCTGAAGTTTGGTTTTGGGAAGATGGCAAGATTAGTATTTATCGTTTACAGGATGCTGAGTATGTAAAGGTTTCAGTCAGTGAATGGTTGCCTGAGTTGGATATTAGCCATTTGGAGCAATGTTTGTTGATGGATTCACAGTTAGATTCGTTTTTAGCTTTTCAGGAAAGGTATCAATAAAAAGGGACAAATAAAATTACACAAGCTACTGCATCAAAATCTCAGTTAAATGATTTGTATGATCGCGATTTAGATGTGATATTATTTGGTGAGTTTTGGGATTAAAACATTTTAATAATAATTACATGATGGATATATAAAAAATCTAAAGACAGGAAGATTTTTCAGGCAATTTTAGCGGTGATGAATGCTGAGAAAAGGGCGCTAACTTCCCAAGAGATTTGTCAATTGATTTTAGAGAGAAATCCCGTTAATTCAAATCTGAATTAGCGGGTTATTTGATAATTTCTCCCAAACATTTGATTAATTCACTCACCACAATTGGCTTACTAAGATATTTATTCGCTCCTAAGCTAAGTGCTTTCTCGCGATGCCGATCGCCTGTGCGCGAAGTCAAAATCACCACAGGAATAGCATACCAATGATCGTGAGTGCGAATAGCTTGCAAGAGATTAAATCCATTCATTCGTGGCATTTCCACATCAGAAATTATCATCGTGATTTTACCTTGCAAGCGAGTGAGCGTATCGATCGCCTCTTGTCCATCACGACAGGAAATCACTTCAAAATCCAGTTGTTTTAGCATTAATTCGAGCATATTACGAGTAGCGATCGAGTCTTCTGCTATTAAGATTGTTTTAACTGATTTTTGATTAGCTTCTTGATTAATCTCATTAAGTTTTTGCTTTGTCTTGTTACTAGCTTTTTTAATTCGTTTGCGAAGATCTTCTTGTATGAGAATATGCAAATTGTCAGGGCTTAAAACAGGTACAACTTGCCCAGTTCCTAACACCGTGCAGCCTGTTAGATAACTAGGAATTGCCACACTATTATCAAAAGGTTTCAGAATTAACTGCCGTTCTTCAACAATAGAATCAATCACGACCGCGATCGGTTGGTTATTGCAATTTAGAACTAGGCAGATTTTGCCACTAAATGATTCATTGGTTGGTTGATTATAAGTCAAAGCTTGTTTAAGATACAACAAAGGAATAAATTGTTTTCGCCAAGCAATTTCTGATGAATTATTTTTATGATGAACTAGCTCTTCGGTATGCGTAAAAATATCTAATACGTCACTCGCAGAAATGGCAATCAGATTTTCATTGATCGTACAAATTAGTAAGGCAACAAGACTCAAGCCAAGTGGTAAACGAATTGTGAAAGTTGTCCCCTGCCCTTGTAATGTATCAACTTGAATATTACCGCGTAGTCGGTTAACTTGCGATCGCACAATATCTAATCCCATACCACGCCCAGAGATATCAGTAACAACATTACGAGTCGAGAAATGCGGCTGAAAAATAAAATTGAGAATTTCTTGACGCGGAATTTTACCTATAGGTCTTTCGATTGGACAAATATTTTTTTCAATAGCCCTTGCATAGACTTTGTTGAGATTAATGCCATCGCCATCATCCTTGAGACAAATTACTACTTGATTGCCACAAACAACTGCACTAAGTGCGATCGTCGCGATCTCAGGCTTGCCAAGTTGCAATCTAGTTTCAGGAGTTTCAATACCATGATCAAAAGCATTGATTAATAAATGATTGAGAGGTGTTTGCAATTGCTCTAAGATTACCTGATCAATTAGAACATCTTCACCTTCAATAACTAATTCAATTTGTTTGTTATACCGTTGGCAAAGGCGCTTAAGTTGTGGCAAAAAACGACCTGCTATAGTCTTAAAAGGAACAAGTCGAGATTGGGTTAATTCAGCATACAGGCGATCTAAATCTTGTCGCAAATATTGAATTTCTTCACCAAAATCTCGATAGCTCAAATCAATATCGTAACGAGTCTCTCGCACTCTTAATAAAACTTCTTGCAGATTTTGAATGGTGGTATGTGAAGAAGAATATTGATCAAGTTCTAGTTGGTCAAAATCATCACCGATGCTTTCAGATATATCCTTATCGGCGGGATTAGCGATCGCCAATTCATCATAAAGTGTCTGCACTTGCTCCTGTAGTGGAATCATCTGCAATACGAGCGACTGTAAATTTTTATTCGCTTGACCTAGTTGTTGTTGTTGCCTCAGTAAGCGTTCATGGCGCAAAATCATCTCTGCGACTGTGTTAGTCATACTTTCAATTTGGGAAGAAGGAATCCGCAAGTATGAAATTGCTGCGGTCGATGGCAAGGCGATCTCTTGGTCTTCTATTGCAGGTTGTGTTTGATTAGAAATCTCTTCAGAGATAATTTTAGGCAAATTATCTGATGCTGGCTTTAAGATAGTTAATTCTGGATAGAGATATTGCGAACGTTGCGATCGCAAGTTATTGATGATCGCTTTTGTGTCTGACAATAAGCTCGCGATCGCCTGTCCTTGTTGAATATTTGCCTCAAATGGTTCTATGATATTAATCAGCCAATCAATACTTAGAGCGTCACCAAGCAAAAGACATTCTTCGCAAAAATATTGTAATTCTTCTCTGATTTTAGTTTCTGGAAGAGTAGAAGTATTTGATAATAATTGATTTTCCACTTGCTGAATACAGGCTTCTAAATCTTTCTCTAACGAAGATATTATGATCGGGCTAATCGTTGATGTTAGCTTGTTTTCATTGGTTATACTATTATTTATTGGCGACTTTTCTTGACTTTTAACGACCGCCAATAATGCATCTAGTTTCTGTAAAAGCTCTAAATCAACTTTAATATCAGTTAACGCATTAGTCGGTAAGCTGACTGCTTGTGAGATTACCGATGCAACCTCATCAATGCCATAACTAAGAACTTCCGCAATCGTAGTGCGATCGCAAAATTCGTTATATTGCAAAATCTCTAATAGGTCTTCTAGCTTGTGGGCGATTTGACTCAGGCTAGTTAATTCAGCGATCGCCGAACCACCTTTGAGCGAGTGGGCGGCGTGCATCAAAAAGACATAATCTGGCTTTCCCGATTGAAGTTGGGCTAAGCCTGTTTGAAGATTTGCTAAATAGGTGGGTGCATCTTCACTGAGAAAACATTGACGAGTTTCAATCGCAATCTCTTTCAGAACTTCTGGACTTAGAGATTTCATTAACATGGCAGTTTCTCAATAATTTAATATGTGAATAAGCTGTTAAAAGCCTTGCTTTGCAGGGCTTTTAACAGCTTATTTGAGCTATTCTGACTTTTCTAAACGGAACTGACGCACTGAGGTTTGCAACTCATCAACTACACCCACCAGCACTTGCAGCGAAGAAACCACAGTCTGCGTATCGGTGGCGGTGAGTTGCGCGATCGCGTTGGCATTGCCCATGATGCTGTTTACCTGTTGCGAAACTTCAATTTGTGAAATCGTACTACTTGAAATCGTCTGCAAATACTTATCAATCGTCTGACTGAGATCGGCTAAGTCC
>JAJAZG010000137.1 GCA_026785865.1 Pseudanabaena sp. CAN_BIN31 | reverse complement strand
TGCGATCGCGCTTTTAGTTGTGTAGATAGGCGATCGCAGTTTGAATTGAGAATGTAAAGAAATAAGATCAAATGCAACAAAGGGTTAACATTTGACAACTAGGTATAAATTGTCACAACTCTTACATCGTAAAAGCTTCAAAGATTTTCAATTCTTTCTGTTTAACTCAAAATACAATGAACTTCCTTTTGCACAGAATCTGCACAAATTAGTTGTTTTAATCGCTACATAAACCAAAATCCTCTTTACCTAGCTACTTAAGTCGAAACTTTTTAAAAGACTATTAAAAACCATAAAAATTTATTCAGGAATTAAAATATGACAAGTTCTACGGCTGCAACTCGTTTAGGCTTTGAGCCTTTTGTTAACGCTTCTCCTGTAGAGTTGCGGACAAACTGGACTGGCGCTGATGTTATTGCGGTGATTACTGCGGCTAATCGTCAAGTTTTTGGTAATGACTACTTGATGTTGTCAGAGCGCTTGACTAGTGCGGAGTCTCTACTCGCTAGTGGCAATATTTCTGTTCGGGATTTTGTCAGAGCTTTAGCTCAATCAGAATTGTATCAGACCAAATTTTTCTCTTCCACACCCCAAGTTCGTTTTATTGAATTGAACTTCAAACATTTTTTGGGTCGCGCCCCTTACGATGAATCGGAGATCACCGAGCATGTCAATCTTTATATTGAGCATGGATATGAAGCAGAAATCAATTCTTACATTGATTCTGAAGAATATCAAGAAAACTTTGGTGAAGCGATCGTTCCCTACTATCGTGGTTTTGAAACCCAACGCGGTCAGAAAAACGTCGGTTTTAACCGTATGTTTCAGCTTTATCGTGGTTATGCTAACAGCGATCGAGCTCAAGGCAAAAACAAATCGACTTGGCTGACTGAAGATCTTGCTCGCAATACAGCAAATGCTATTCGTACTCCTCACTTTGGGCAAGCGCTGATGGGAAGTACTGGCGACGATCGCGGACAACTCTATCGAGTCAGTGCAATCCAAAGCGATCGCGGACGAACTACCCAAATCCGTCGCAGTGTCAGTGAGTATTTGGTTTCCTATGACCAACTTTCCGCGACTCTGCAAAGACTGAACAAGCGCGGTAGCCGCATTACCCAAATCAGCCTTGCTTAAGGCGATCGCCTCGTGTTTTTTATAAACGTAGGGGCAATTCATGAATTGTCCCTACGTTTATAAATTTGCAAATTGTTATAAGATTGCAAAGCAATACTTTTATAATCTTGGTATATTTTTAGTGTTTTACGCTGAAAATAGCCTAATTAGAGCCTAACTTAAATATTAAAGGAGCATAAACTGTGGCAATTACAACTGCTGCTTCCCGTTTAGGGACGATCGCCTATAGCGAGACAAAGCCAACAGAACTTCGTCCTAACTGGACACCCGAAGATGCCAAAGTGGTAATTAACACTGTGTATCGCCATGTTTTAGGCAACGACTACATCATGCAATCAGAGCGATTAGTTGCGCTTGAGTCTTTGCTATGTAATGGACAAATCACCGTGCGTGATTTTGTGCGTGGGGTTGTCAAGTCAGAGCTATACAAAACCAAGTTTCTCTACCCCAACTTTCACACCCGCGTGATTGAATTGAACTTCAAGCACCTATTGGGACGCGCTCCCTATAATGAAGCTGAAGTAGTTGAGCATCTCGATCGCTATCAAAATGAAGGTTTTGACGCTGATGTTGATTCTTATATTGATTCAGACGAATACGAAACTAACTTTGGCGATGCGACAGCGCCTTACTATCGCGGTTTTGACAATAAAGTTGGCGATAGAACTGTTGGCTTTACGAGAATGTTTCGTCTCTATCGTGGATATGCTAACAGCGATCGCGCTCAAGCCGAAGGCAATAGTTCGAGATTAGCGGCTGAACTTGGTCAAAACACAGTATCAGCGATCGTTGGTCCCTCTGGTGGTAATGAAGGCTGGGCATATCGTCCTGCGAGAGGCGCTATGGCGACTCGTGCTTTTGGACGTTCTTCGACAGGTTCTGGCGATCGCCTTTACAGAATCGAAGTTGCATCAGCCAATCTGCCTCGTTATCCTCAAGTGCGCCGTGTCAACAGAGAGTACATTGTCTCCTATGAGCAGTTGAACAGCACCTTGCAACGCATCAATAAGATGGGTGGCAAAGTCGCAAGTGTGACGATCGCTCAATAATTTTGAGAGATACATCTATACATCGTCCATGTTGAAAACCGAAGTTTTCGACATGGACAAAAAGAAAAACCCGAAGCGGGGCTTCGCCCTGCGACCCGCTATAAGATCTGCGGGTTTCATTCTAGACGCAGTATAATGGTGTATCTCTACTATTTTTCACTTTAAGTTTGTTTTTAATTCATCAGAAATTTTATTTTTATGATAACTTCTAGTTCAACCGCAGAGACTCGTTATTTCATCTATGAAGTATCTGGTCTAAATCAGTACAAACAACCTGCAAACGCCAATTACACCCTTCGCCCCAACGATAATGTTTTCATCCAAGTGCCATACAATCGCATGAATGAAAAAATGCGTAGTATCACTCGTATGGGTGGCACAATCGTCAGCATTCAGCCTCTTAATGAGAATTTGCCTCAAGGTGAATAGACGTTTATCGCGACAAACAAGAAAGGCAGCGCATAGCGCTGCCTTTCTTGTTTAGAAATAAATTCAAACTCAACACAAAAAACTTAATTAAGGTAATTTAAGCAATTACCACAAAGCGGGAACAGGGCGAGCAGGTACTGCGGCGGGAGCTTGCACTCTAGGCACAAAAACCGCAGGAGCAGGTTCTTCGGGCGCAGAACAAGCATTAAATCCTTCACTTAGCAAAGACGAGCAATAAGAACTTGGCAAATCACGAGTGCGAATAGTCGCATCGCTAAGGGTTTGCAAGTCCATCATTTCTCGATTAATTGCTCGGAAAGCATTAGCTTGACGTTCAATCCATTGATCCCTAAATGTAGTATTGATATAGGCATCAGGTAAATTAGGATCAGAGGTCATGTCCAAAACTTTGTTCTGTACCTGAGGATAGGTAGCAGGAAAGTTTCGAGGAAATTGATCTTGATCGGTGAGTAGGGGATCGGCAAAAGCCGCACCACTAGCAAGCAGCGTCAATGCTGCAATCAATGATGAAGCAAGACACGAGAATCTAGTACTCATATAAATACGCATCCTCACAGTTAGACGCTGACTAATGTAGCAGATCCAGTCAATTTATGACTGGTTTCGCGTAGCAACTTATTAAAAAAAGTAAAGGTGGCACGACGTGCCACCTTTGCTTTTTTTATAAGTTGCCTATCAACATTTAAACTAAAAAAGTATTTACCAATTCAAAAGCTAAATCTAAAGTTGTGGAACATTCAAATCGGAAAAAGTTACTGGACTTATTTTGTCGTCTTGCTTACAAAAGCGGCGACTTCACCCTATCTTCTGGGCAAAAAAGCACCTATTACATCAATGGCAAGTTAGTTACTCTGCATCCCTTTGGAGCTTTGTGGACTGGACAGGTTTTATTAGAGATGTTACCCGCAGGAACAGGGGCAGTGGCGGGCTTGACCTTAGGCGCTGACCCGATCGTCAGTGCAGTGAGTGTCGTATCTGCCTATGAAAACAAACCGATTCCTGCTTTGATTATTCGCAAGCAACCGAAGGGGCATGGGACAGCCGCATGGATTGAAGGGCCAGAGCTTGCACCGAGTACGAATGTAGTAGTCCTAGAAGATGTAGTCACAACGGGGCAATCAGCATTATTTGCGGTCGAAAAGTTGCGTGATGCAGGTTATACAGTTACTCATGTTTTAACATTGGTCGATCGCCAACAGGGTGGGGCTGAGCTTTATGCCAAGGAGGGGTTAAAGTTTGGTGCAGTATTTGATATTGGCGAAATTCAGAGTTATGCCAAGAATATTTAAATAAAAAGGGGCGCGTTGCGCCCCTTTTTACTTAGAGCAAATTATTTTTGTGATTTCTCAAGTTCAAGATTAATGAATGGAACAGCACCATTTCCGCCCAATACTTGAGGAAACTTGCCATCCCATTTTTCGATCGCTTGTTTCTGTAAAAGCTCGGTTGTCAAAGTTTCGCGCAAAAGTCGTTGTGCTTCGGCTTGTCCCTTGGCGCGGTTAATGGTTGCTTCCGCTTCTTGTTCGGCTTCTCTAGCAATATACACCGCTCTCTGAGCGCGTTGTTCGGCAATTTGTTTCTCTTCTACTGCTTTAGAAAACTCAGTCGAGAAATTTAAATCGACGACGCTAGTATCGAGAACAATAATGCCGTATTTACTCAAACGTTGACTCAAAGCTTCATCAAAATCTAATTTGAGTTCATCACGTTTGGTGATCGCTTCTTCTACAGTTCGTCTTGCGGCGGCGACTTTAAAAGATTCTTGAGTTTGTGGGGCAATGATTTTGGAGACAATATTTTGCAAAGTACCTTGAGTACGACGGATCGTCACGACTTCAATCGGATCGAGACGAAAGTTAATCGCAAAACTAGCAGTAAGCTGTTGCAAATCCTTGGTAGAACTTTGGGCAGGGACTTCAAACTTTTGTACCGTCAAGTCATAGACATCGACCTGTGAAATTACTGGTGGCTTAAAGTGTACGCCTTCTAGTAATACACCATCCTTGGCTTTGCCCAATACACTCAACACGCCTGCTTCACCAGGGTTGATAATTACGAATGAGTTAAAGCTGATAACCGCAATAAGGCTTAATATGGCAACGAGGATTATGGATTGCCAGTTTGTTTCTTGGTCTTGCATTACTTTTTTCGATGGTTTGTAGGCTCGATCATATAGCAATCACCATCTGAATCACGGATTAGATGGATTATTTGATTTCACCTAAAACCCAAAAAGATGTAGCGCACGCTGCGCGTGCGCTACATCTTTTTGGGTTCTGGCTTGGTCTCGCAGCACTTGCTGCGGTAAAAATGCACCACATCCCCCAACCCCTTATCCTTGCAAGGAGAAGGGGAGCCAGAGTTATTTCTTATTCCCCTCTCCTTTGGAAGGAGAGGGGCTAGGGGTGAGGTTTTTGGGAGCTTCCACGTAACATCAGTCCCTAATCCGTGATTCAAACGTTATTTTTTACAAATTTGCTTTTGTTCTGGAGATAATGTGGGCGTAGAGTCAAGATAGTTGTCTAGCAGGTTGCAGCCTCTCTGAACTAGCTCATCGAAACTCAATGTCTCCGCATTCCATAATTTGAGGGTACTGTCGCGACTTGCCGAAACAATATTTTTGCCATCAGGACTGTAGGCTACAGCATAGGCTTCGGCTGTATGTCCAGACAAAGTTTTGAGGAGATTACCACTAGCACGATCAATAATTTTGACGGTTTTATCGGCATTGGCGATCGCGATCGCTTTACCATCAGGACTAAAGGTCATCCCATAGATCCAAGCATCAGGCATAACACTAATCACAGTAATCGCTTGCTCAAGATCGCCTGTTTGAGCATTCCATAGTTTTAGTTTGCCATCTTTACCCACCGAGCCAATTTGCTTACCATCAGGGCTGTAAGCGATCGCCAGTCCTCCGATTTCATGAGCGTCCATGGTGTGTAGATTCTGACCATTGTTCACGTTCCAGATTCGCACGGTTCGATCATTACTAGTTGAAGCTAATGACTTGCCATCGGGACTAAAGGCGATCGACCAAACTGTACCTGTATGACCTTCCAGTACATGCAGTAGTTGAGGATAGTCGTTGTTATTCCATTGCCACAGTTTAATTTTTTTATCCCATCCGAGGGTCGCCAAAATCTTTTGATCGGGACTAAAGGTGGCATAAATCAGACCAGCGCCATGAATATTCAATAAATGCAATAGCTTACCTGTTTTGCTGTCCCAAATCCTCACAGTTTTGTCATTACTGGCGGAGACTAGCTTCGTTCCATCGGCACTAAAACTCACGCCGTAGACTGTATCTTCATGCCCTTTGAGTTCTTGCCTAAAAGTTCCATCGGCATTCCAGAGGCGAACACTTTTATCAACGCTGCCTGATGCAAACATTTTCCCGTCAGGGCTAAAATTCACTGACCAAATACTGCTTGTATGTGCATAGATGGTATTGAGTAATGTGGCTTTAAGATCCCAGAGTCGGACAGTGCGATCTTTGCTAGCAGATAGAAGATATCGACTATTAGGGCTGAAATTAACATCAAAAACGCCCTCAATATGTCCTCCTAATTTCATTTCCAGAGTTCCATTGAGGTTAAGAATTTGGATCGAACCATCTTGAGCGCCAATCGCAATTCGCTCACCATCAGCACTAAAATTTAAGCTCAATATATCTGTTAAATTCCCTTTGAATGTTCGCACTAATTCAATTTGACGATTCTGATCGACAATCTGCCAAAGCTTCACGGTTTCATCTCGTCCCGATGTTAGCAAGTATTTACCATTAGGAGAAAATCTCACATTATAAAGCTCTTTATCATGGGCGATCACACTTGTCAGTAAGTTACCTTGCAAGTCCCAGAGTGCGATCGTGGTATTTTTAGCAGTCACGATTAAGTTCCCATCGGAACTAAAACTGGTATCTTGAATAGAACCATTTTCTTTATTTGGAGAGTCATTGCCAGCACTTTTAGGACTTAAAGTTAGAAGTTCTACACCGCGATCGCTATCCCAGAGTTTTACAGTTCCATCCTTACTGCCAGTAAGTAATCTCTTCCCATCAGGATGAAAGTGGACTCTAAAGATGTCATCTTGGTGAGCATAGAATTTACTAATTAACTTCCCATTCCCAATATCCCAAATCCTCACAGTCTTACCTTTTCCCGAAGATACAATCCTTTTGCCATCAGGACTAAAACTTAAGCCGCGAATATCACTTGTTTGCAAGCCGACTAGACTTGAAATCAAATCACCATTAGTTTCGTATAGATACACACTACCGTCAAAGCTCCCCAAAGCGATCATGTTCCCATCAGGGCTAAATTTTGCTGCATAAAATGGCGAATCTCTTTTCGGTGAATAAAACCGATATCGCTCACGAATACCATAAGCTATATCTTGCAGAGATTCAAAGGTTGCTTGCTCAATTCTTTTTTTGTCTAACCCTTCGTCTGTTACCTTTAATTTTTTGGCAGATTGCACAATTGTCGTCAGTGATTCTAATTGACGATTAAGTGCAAAGTTAGAGTTTGCCGAAGAAATCAGCGCTTCGATTTCACCAAATTCGGCAAGTTGACGTTGGCGATTTGATTGAAAAGCTAAACCCGCCATTATTATTAAACCCAAAAATGTCCCAGCTAGGGCGATTTTAGTTAAACGATGGAGGTTCGTTTGACTGCGTTGAGCAAAGGAACGCACTTCTCGTAATTCATTTAGTAAACCAACTTCTTGATTAGCGCGAATAAATGGCACTAGATAATCATGTACCAGTTGATAGCGGTTGCTCTGTGCTTCAGGCAATTGGAAAACTAGCCTCGATCCAATTAAAATTTCTAAAACCAGATCGAGATCGGCAGTATTAGTGGAGTAAGATAGAAGCCCTGTTCGCAAATCATTGTATGTATGCAATGGTCGTTTGCCTTGCTCATCTGTGAGCAGAAGCAGTACCTGTTGGGCAATAAAAGCTGACTTGCCGCAGGCTTGAATTACTTCCTCAACGAATTGTTCGACAAGGCGTTGTTTGGCTCCAGCCGCATGGTAATTTGCGAGGGTGGTGATATTGCGATCCTGTAGTTGTGAGCCGACTAGTTGCAACTCTATTGGTCTTACTGAGCCGCGATCGCCTGCCAAATCGAGTACCAATTGATCAACTAGGGCAGACTCAAGGGGAAAGTTGGCATTTTCTGTAATATTTTCGATTAAGAATTTGGCATTGGCAATCGAGAGATTACCTAATGCATAACGAAAGTTGCGGCTCAAGATATCGACTTCTACATGGGCTGATTCTAGCTCTAGTAGCAAATAGAGATAATCTTCACGAAGTGAGATTACTATTTTTAGTAAGGGAATTTTGAGACAATCTTGCCAAAAATCAATAAAGACTTGGCGATCGCGTGGATGGGTGCAAGTAGAAAAGAATTCTTCAAATTGATCGAAAATTAGGATAGTCTGCGTGCCTTGAGTTGCCAATTTTCTAAGTTTATGAAGAAGATTAAGGACCTCGCGATCGCCATTTTCGCGGCGATCATCTAATTCGGGTCGAGGTGAAGATATTTTAGTTATTTCATCGTTGCTGAGATCATAATTTTTATAAATGGCAAAAGAGATAGCATTGATCCAATTTGTATAAACATGAATCTCAATCGGCAGTAATTCTTGACCTGTAAGCGATCGCTGCAATAGCGCAGGAATTAGCCCTGCATTTACCAATGAACTTTTGCCAACCCCTGACTCGCCATGGATTACGGTTAGTTGATGCTTAACCGAGAGAACTCGTTCTACTAAGTATTCCACATCTTCAGTTCGCCCTGAAGCCGCAATTTCACTCACATTAAGATTGAGATTAAGCGAAGATTGTTTCGGTTGCAAAATCCCTGCACCGACAAAAGCTCTCAGCCCATATTGCTGCTCTAGCGATCGCTGTTTTTGCCGCGATTGAAAAGCTTTAAGATAGCGCCCTTGGGCAAAGGCAATGTCATGAAAAGTATCGAGCAACCGAATATAGAGCTTCGGTTCATCATTAAGATTAAAGTCAGCGATCGCTGATTCAATCACTTGCGCGGCTAATTCCAAATCGTTAAGCTGAAGATGGCTCTGAGCTAGCAAGAGTCGATATTGACCTTGCTGAATATGACGCAAGCGCCGCCAATTATAAGTTAAGTTATCGTCGTCAAAGCTAAGAACTTGCTCTAAAGTGGATAGCGCCTCGGATGAGTGTTCTTTAACTCGTTGCCAATCCCCTCTTTCTGTGGCAATTTTGGCGAAATATCCATAATCTTGGGCAAGTTCGAGAGGCATTTGTTGATGCAATGGCAACACTGATTCAATCCATTGTTCTAATTCATTCCATTGCTTAAGTTTTTGGAGAACATCACTATAAGCTCGACTATACTTAGCGATTAAGTCCCATCGATTCACCTTTTTAAAGGAAGCGATCGCTTCTCCAAAAAACTGTTTCGCCTTAATCCAAGAGTCCTCGGTCTGCCGACCATGCATAAAAGAATTTTGCCACCACAAATCCCCCAAATAAAATGAAACGAGCCCACTCTCCAATGGGCGATCTGCTTTTTGCCAATAGGCAAGACTGCACTGATAATATATTTGCGAGATACTATGCACTTCGCTGTGAGATTCTTCATATACATCACTAGCACTTGCTTCAGCAGATCTCGACAATAAACGACCTAGTCCAAAGTCTAGTTTCGCTTCTAATTCTAAGCAAATCTCTTGATGCGTGTTGGACTGGGCAAGTCTGAGTTCGCGCCGCGCCAACTCTAGCTCACTATAAGAAAATGATTCTTGATCGGCATCGATTTTAGTATCTTGCCAGAACAAGGGAATTTGAGCATCTTTGACAATTTCAAACAATCGATCTACTTGTTGATTGACTGCGTGGTCTAGCTCAGCAAGTGTCAAGCCAAACTTAATCGGCGGCGCTGCCAAATTGGCTAGTTCAGGGGCAGTTGTCCATAATTGTTGAAGCTCGCGATCGCTCAACCACAAAACTAATGGACACTTAATTTGCTGCTTGAGGCGATCGCGAAATAGGTTCGCTTGGACAAATAAACCGTCTAAATTTTCAGGTCGTATTTGCTCCAATCCCAAACACACCAGCGCAGGAATATGCTCAATCTGACCATCACCCCAAAGATTTTGCAACTTACCATAAAGAGTCTCATGGGAGTCTTGCCAACAGATTTCACGGTATCGCAATCCTGTTTTTGCGGCGAATGTGTTTAAGATTTTTTGCCTAAGGCTACGGTAATTGCAGTTAACAACAATCAGCGAAAAAGATCCCTGAAAAATATTGATCGCCCTAGCCAATATCTCTAGCGATCGCCCATTAAGGAAATGTATATCTTCGATCAACGGTTCGACCTGAATCACTTGTTTTGTTTCACCGCGATCGCGTTATTTACAACATACTACTATACCAATCCAAAAACCTCAAAAAGCTGTGGCGCACACTGCGCGTGCGCCACAGCTTTTTGAATTCGCTCACCGCACAATCCAGTAAAAAACGCTACAATTGTTAAGAATTTATTAAAAATTGTAAATTTTTTTGTAGTTTTCCCCTCAATCATTACCAAATTTATGACCGAATTTGCTACTAAACTCGCTGATTCACTTCAGCCCATTGCCGATCAATTCAAAGCTCTCAATGTCCCTGCCCCCGTTACTCACTGGGGTCATCCCTTTTTCATGGCGATCGTTATTTTTGCAATGGGATCATTTGTAGCCATTTCAGGATGGCGCGGACGCACGGCGACCGATACTGAAGTTGCGACCAAAAACAAAGCCGATCATCGCAAGGTTGCGCCTCTAATGACCGTATTCTTAGCCGCAGGCTACACAGGCGGATTGCTTTCGTTGGTGATGCAAGGTGAGCCCCTATTGGAGAGTCCTCATTTTATTACAGGCTCCGTAGTATTAACCTTGCTCGTAATTAACGGCACAATTTCGCTGACTGGGTTTGGTGGTAATAAACCATTTCTTCGCAATGCCCATGCATA
>JAJAZG010000136.1 GCA_026785865.1 Pseudanabaena sp. CAN_BIN31 | reverse complement strand
GCGTCAGGCTTAGCCATTGCGTCAGGCTTAGGAGTAGTAGCAGCAGGCTTTACTGATGGAACAATGGGTGCAGGTGTTTCGGTAGCACAAGAAACTAGACCAGCAGATAAGCCAAGGCTTGCAACGATTAAAAGGGCTTTGAAGTTCATAATTGTAATTTTTTCTGTTTAGTAATGGATCTAACTAAGTTTGGGCGTAAGTAACTACATGTAGTTTTTGTGGAGGAGCCTGCGTATAATTACTCACGCTATTCATTCTATGTTAAATAATTGTTAATTAATAGCTTAATTTTTGTAAATTTGTAATCTGTGTAGCTAACTTATGGAATCAATCATGCTAAAGCTTGATTGGGTAAGGAAATGTTCAAGAATATACCTATAAGAATTTTTGAACTCATAATTCGGGGCGATCGCATATCTAATCCAGATCGTCAGTTACTAGTGAATAATTTAAAAAAATATAATGATTGTTTTTGTGTAGCAAATATTGATACTGCGGAATCCCAAGTAGTTGAAGCAATAATCGATCAGCGATCGCACCTACTACAATTAGTTTATCCAGAAATTTTACAAACTCTAGCTCTTCACAATATTCAACTCGATCCGCCATCAGTAATATTTCCTCTGCTCTGGCATTATTGGCTACCTCTGGCTCAAAGTCTTGCAAACCAGCAAGAAAAAATTGGACGCACATTTATTCAAGGCTTATTCGGCGGACAAGGTACAGGAAAAACCACACTAGGCATCGTCTTGAATATTCTGCTGCGTCATCTAGGCAAAACATTTTTAAGCATTTCTCTTGACGATTTATATAAGACATATAGCGATCGCCAAAAGTTACGCGATCGCCGTCCCGATCTAATTTGGCGGGGGCCACCTAGCACCCACGACATCGATCTGGGTATTCAGGTTTTGCAGCAATTGCGCGATTGCCAGCCAAACCGATCGCAACCGATCGCCATTCCCCGTTTTGATAAGTCTCTACATAATGGCGCAGGCGATCGCACCGAGCCAGAAATTTCCTATAGCGCCGATATTATTTTATTTGAAGGCTGGTTTGTGGGGATGCGTCCCTTACCGATTTCAGCATTTCAGGATTTTGTGCCACCGATTTTGTCAGAGGGCGATCTCAAATTTGCGATTAAATGCAACGCTAACTTATATGACTATCTACCGCTCTGGGAATATCTCGACAGCCTGATGTTGCTTGTACCTGAAGACTACACATATAGCTTGCAATGGCGCATCGAAGCTGAACATAAGTTAATTGCTTTAGGAAAAACAGGGATGAGCGATCGCGAGATCACCGAATTTGTCGAATATTTCTGGAAAGCGCTGCATCCTGAATTGTTTATGCCCCCTTTGATTGATCGCCATAGCGCCCAATCATGCGCCGATTTGGTTGTCGAGATATCGCGATCGCATGTACCAACAAGAATTTATAGTCCAGCAAGAACCTATGCCAAAAAGTAGTGGTATGAGAAAGTATTGCGCTTACTTTTTAGGTTTTGTGACAGTCAATCGGAAGGAATAGACTACTATAATATTACGGATAAAATAATCATATTGATTTGAGACTTTAAAAAAATATTTACTCACATAACTTTTAAGTATTTTGAGTAAATACCCAAGTCACGATCAATTATCATAAATTAAAATTAAGAATCGTTAAGATCTTACTCACTATATAGATTAAGGAACATTTGCAATGGGATTACCCTGGTATCGAGTGCATACAGTTCTCCTGAATGACCCAGGAAGATTAATCGCCACGCACCTGATGCACACTGCTCTCGTAGCAGGGTGGGCAGGCTCGATGGCACTTTACGAGTTAGCAATTTTTGACCCTAGTGACCCCGTCCTCGATCCCATGTGGCGACAAGGCATGTTTGTCATGCCCTTCATGACCCGTCTTGGGATTACAAATTCTTGGAGTGGCTGGACGATCACTGGCGAACAAGTCGCCGACCCTGGTTTTTGGTCTTTTGAAGGTGTTGCACTTGCACACATCGTTCTTTCTGGCTTACTCTTCCTTGCTGCTATTTGGCACTGGGTTAACTGGGATCTCGAACTATTCAGAGATCCTCGCACGGGTGAGCCAGCCTTAGACTTACCTAAAATGTTTGGTATTCACCTCTTCTTGTCTGGTTTACTTTGCTTTGGTTTTGGTGCATTCCACCAAACAGGTTTATTTGGACCTGGCATGTGGGTATCCGATGCCTATGGCTTAACAGGTCACGTTGCACCCGTCGCACCTGAATGGGGACCGAACGGATTTAACCCATTCAATGCTGGCGGTATTGTGGCTCACCACATCGCGGCTGGTATCGTTGGCATCGTCGCTGGTCTATTTCACCTGACCGTGCGTCCACCAGAGCGCTTATACAAAGCACTGCGTATGGGTAACATCGAAACCGTACTATCTAGCAGCATCGCCGCAGTATTTTTTGCCGCTTTCGTTGTCGCTGGAACCATGTGGTACGGCTCGGCAGCAACCCCTGTTGAACTGTTTGGCCCTACCCGCTATCAGTGGGACAGCAGCTCCTTCCAACAAGAGATTTCTCGCCGTGTTCAAACTGGCTTAAATGCTGGTTTGAGTTCTGAAGAAGCTTGGTCAAAGATTCCTGACAAACTCGCTTTCTATGACTATGTTGGTAACAGCCCTGCTAAAGGTGGCTTGTTCCGCGTTGGTCCAATGAACAATGGTGATGGTATTGCTCAAGGTTGGCAAGGACACCCAATTTTCAAAGATGGTGAAGGTCGTGAACTTAGCGTTCGTCGCTTGCCTAACTTCTTTGAAACTTTCCCTGTCGTTCTTCAAGACAAGGACGGTATAGTTAGAGCCGATATTCCTTTCCGTCGTGCTGAGTCGAAGTACAGCGTTGAGCAAACTGGCGTAACTGTCTCCTTTGTTGGCGGTCAGTTGAATGGTCAAGCTTTTGCTGATGCTCCAAATGTCAAGAAGTATGCACGTCAAGCTCAGCTAGGCGAAATCTTTGAATTCGATCAAGAAAAGAATAATTCTGACGGCGTGTTCCGTACTAGCCCTCGTGGTTGGTTTACCTTCGGTCACGCCGTATTTGCCTTGTTCTTCTTCTTCGGTCACATTTGGCACGGCGCTCGTACCTTGTTCCGCGATGTGTTTGCTGGTGTTGATCCAGAAATGAGCGAAGACCAAGTTGAATGGGGCGCTTTCCAAAAGCTTGGCGACAAAACTACTCGTATCATTGAGGCATAAAACCCGATGGAAGCTCTTACTTACACTTTCATTTTCGCTTGTTTGCTTGGTTTATTCTTCTTTGCAATCTTCTTCCGTGAGGCTCCTAAGGTCATCACCAGAGACAAGAAGAAGTAATTTCTAAATAAAAAAGCCCGCCTAGGCGGGCTTTTTTATTTAGAAATTACGCTTAATAAAATCTATGGGCTATCCTTGAAACATGAAGGAGGAGAAGTCATGAAAACTATGACAAATTCATCACTGGCAAATCTCAGTCCTTTTTGAGCTGAAGGTAAGGCAATTCAACGTTTGTTTTTAGAAGCTGACAGTTTCCAGTGGGTAACAACCATTGAACGGGCTATCGTAACCGTCGCCGTCGTTTTGGTTTACGGTGTAATTTGATTGCTGCTATTTATAACTTTGAGTTGTCTCTAGCTGCCTCTAAGCGGTCGGAGACTCTATCATAAATTCAGTTCTGCAAGAGGTCTAATGAAATCAGCGATCATCACATTTAAAGCGCGATCGCAAATAACTTAAATTAAGCTAAAGTGCGATCACTGCTTAAATTATTTATTAAGCTAATGTAAAATCTAAATAAGTCCCAAATCGTAATGCCATCAAAAATTATTAATGGCTACAAACTACAGTTCTAATGAACTACCCCACCCTGCTGCGCGAGGATGGGGTTTCTAAATTCCTATCGAGCAAGGAGTGTTTTTTACGTTTCGCCGAGCCAAGTTGCGCCATCCCGCCACAAAAAGTAGGGGATGGAGTAGAGCACGGCTCTCCACGTTTGACGATGCTCGTTCCGAACACCGTAGAATCATACAAAACCCAGTTGAGCATGACTTGCGCCGCCGCCACATCACGATCTGCTGTGTAGCCACATTGCAAACAAGTATGCACACGCTCGCTGAGTTCTTTTTTCTGCTGATGACCGCAATTAGGGCAAGTTTGAGAAGGTTTTACTTTCTGAGTTGGAATCTCAATATACTGCCCACCCGCTTCAGTAACCTTGTACTCAATAGCCGATTTAAGCATACCGATCCCAACGTCAAGCATATTGCGATTAAGCCCAGTCTTCTGAGCCTTACGCTTACTACCTTTTTTCGCCTTGCGAGTCATATTTTTGATGGTCAGTTTCTCGGTTGCAATTAGGCTATTACCGCTAACTATATTGCTAGAAACTTGATGCATCCAATCGTCTCTTTTTCTCGCAACCTTACGAGTAAGTTGAGACACTTTATTCTGCGCTCGTTTCCAACCCTTAGAAGCTTTGATTTTCTTCTTGCGGTTAGGAGAGCGTTTTCTACGTTTTTCTTTATTGAGAGCCTTAATTTCCTGAGCTGCTTTTGCCAAGAATTTAGGAGCATCAATAATTGTGCCATCACTCATCGCAACAGCGTGGGTAACACCAAAATCCAAACCAATTACACCGTCACCAGTTTCACGCACCACCTCACAATTTACCGTGATTGATGCGTACCATTTGCCATGACGCAGAACGACGGTGCAAGTAGTCGGAAGTCCCCACTGTCTTGCTAGCCCGCGCATCTGAATCTTGCCAAGTTTGGATAGATCCAAGTAGCCATTTACACCATCGGTTAGGGCTTTCCATCCTGCTTTATCAGGATAAGTCCAGCCTGGATAATGGCGAATTGACTTGAATTTGGGATAACCACCTTTGCCAGTAAAGAAGCGCTGATATGCAAAAT
>JAJAZG010000135.1 GCA_026785865.1 Pseudanabaena sp. CAN_BIN31 | reverse complement strand
GTACAGAAAATTTTTTAAAAGTGCCGCAAAACGGCACTTTTAAAAAATTTTCTGGGTTTTATAACAGCGCAAAGCGCGGTAATGTTTGACAAAAGCCCAATAAAAGTCCCATAAAAGTTTGATTCCGTACTTATTTTCGTATTTATTTATGTTTGCTCAGTTTCGTTCTCAATACCCACAAGGTCGCATCCAAACTGAGATGCTTCCAAAAATCGATGGTCTCCATGCTTTTAGGGCGATCGTCTCTGAAGGAGATGCGATCATGGGGACTGCCACGGCTGTCGATAGCGATCTGGAAATAGCTGAAGATCGGGCGATAAAACGCGCTCTGGCGATCGCGGGGCTTGCCTTTGACAATAGCTTTGATCATAACTATGCCAACTATGCAGGGCGATCGCCAATGCTCGCTCAAGTTTCCCGCGAACCCTCAACTGTCAACTCATTACCATCTGCTAACTTCAACCAGTTAGGGATCTCAGGAAATTTGGCTGGGCGTAGCGATTCACATCCTATAACTCATACGACGCAGACCATCCAAGCCAAGCCAGCCCCAGACTACGCTAGTGAGTATATTCCCGAAGATAATGCGTATTATCCGCCTAGTGAATATGCGCCTAGTGAAGCGGTGACAACACCACCGACTTATACATCACCTGCACCGATCAAGTCCTCAGCACCACAAATTGCGCCTGAGCCTGTTGATCTATCCGATGCGATTTCTAAAATCGATGTGGAGATGGAGCGTCTAAGCTGGACAAAAGTACAAGGGCGCGATTATTTGGTAAGGACTTTTGATAAAAAGTCACGTCAGCAATTAACTAATGATGAGCTGTTACAATTTCTCAGTCATTTAAAATCACAACCAACACCACATCGAGAGTCAGTAAGCGACGATTTCTTCTAAAATTATCTTTAAATTAGCTGTTAAAAACGCTAAAAAAGCTCGCTAGGCGAGTTTTTGTAAATCCAAGGCATTTGTGCATGAAATCTCTCAATTTCAAAGAAGAACTTAGTTTGCTGATCCGCGCTAAATGTCCGATTATTTATATCGTGACATGGGAAGAAGAACGTGCAGAAAAGACGATCGCCCAAGTCGCGCAGGAATGTGGCCCGCCGCGTCAGATGCTTTATTACGATCTCGTGCGTGGTTTTGAGCATAACCAAGATGGTAAAAATAATTTGCTGCAAGCTTTGCAAATTGTCGAAAGTAGCGATCGCAATACAGCGACTATTTATGTATTTCGTGATTTGCATCGGCGCTTAGCTGCTCAACGACTAGATGAGATTTTTGTACGCCAACTTCGTAATCTCTATCGCAGTTTTCGTAATTCGCGCAAAACTCTAATTTTATTGAGTCCATTGCTAGAGTTACCATCAGAACTTGAGGAACAGGTCGCGGTTCTATATTTTCCATTGCCTGAAAATATAGAAATTCGTAATATTATCGAACAGATGATTCCACCTGAGCAATTGCGGATGGAAGGAAATAGTCTCGAACAATTGATTAAAGCTTGTATGGGGATGACACGCGATCGCATTTGTCACACGCTATCTAAATCAATAGTTCAAAAACATTTTCTCAATGAATCAGATATTGATTGCGTATTGCTTGAGAAACAAAAACGGATTCGTCAAACTGAATTTTTAGAGTTTTTTACCCCAAATGAAACCTTAGATAGCATTGGCGGTTTAGATAATTTCAAGCTCTGGTTGATGCAACGTCAACAAGCTTTTTCCGATGAAGCAAGGGCGTTTGGTTTGCCGAATCCTCGCGGCGTTTTGCTGTTGGGTATTCAAGGAACGGGCAAAAGCCTTTGTGCTAAGGCGATCGCTAATCTTTGGCGCTTACCATTATTAAGACTAGATGTGGGACGCTTATTTGGAAGTTTAGTCGGGCAGTCGGAAAGCCGCACCCGCCAAACAATTCAGCTAGCCGAAGCCCTTGCACCCTGCATTCTCTGGATTGATGAAATCGATAAAGCTTTTGGGGGGATTGCGAATAGTATGGGCGATTCGGGAACGAGTCAGCGCGTATTGGGAACATTATTAACATGGATGCAAGAAAAATCTAGTCCAGTATTTGTGGTGGCAACCGCGAATAATATTAATGCTTTACCGCCCGAACTATTACGCAAAGGACGATTCGATGAATTGTTCTTTATTAATTTACCAACCTATGAAGAGCGCAAAGAAATCTTTCTGCTCCATTTGAAACGTTTTCGTCCGATGGAACTACGCACTTTTAATATTGAGCAAATGGCAGCCATTTCCAAAGAATTTAGCGGCGCAGAAATAGAACAGGCGATCATTGAAGGAATGTATCGCGCTTTCCACGAACAACGCGATGTTTGTACCGAGGATATTTTAGGGGCGATCGCGGAAACCTATCCCTTGGCTAGCACGGCTAGGGAGCAAATTAGTTCTATGCAAGCATGGGCAAACCAAGGCAGGGCGCGAAGTGCTTCGCGTGGTGAAGTGATTGGTATATCAAATGATCAAGCAGTTAGCAAAGTAAGCGATATTAGTGTGATTAGTAAAGCAACTAAAGATATAGCCGAGCAGTCAAGAGTTTTGAATCGTCCTTTACCTCTGCCACCTTTACCACAAATTAAATCTAATTCTGACTCATGACATCTCATCCTGCTACTTCCTTTGACAATCCAGACTTACCTCAGTTGCAGGCCATGAAGGCGCATTTGGATTTGGTACTGCTTGCCATAGAAGCATTAACAGGGCTTGGCTCCGATCAAATGCTGGCGGTTGCAGAAAAGTTGGGTTTAGAAGAGATTTTAAGCGATCGCATTACGTTGTGGCGCTTGCGGCAGGCTAGCCCATTACGCAAAGGCAAGGGGCGTAAAAAGCTAGATGTGGATGAAGCAAGGGCGATGACTTTAATTAGTTGTACGCTTGCCGCGCAGCAACAATTCGCAATTCGTAATGCCGTTGCTCAGTTAGAAAAATCCACCGCCCTCAAGCGTCCACCTTATCGCGAACCAATTTTGGGTGATTATCTTGATCGCTTTAATAGTCTGTATCAAGAACGGATGGCAGAAGAGGAACAAGCGAAACCTGATGCGATTCAACGTTTAGCCTTAAAGTTATTAATTGATTTGCTATTTTATAGTTCTCACATCGGATCGCGCCGTTTGTGGGTTGCGTTGTTTGAGCGATCGCAATGAGGCAAAAATAAAATCAAAAGGGCTGTAGCTCATGCTGTGCATTTACTACAGCCTTTCTAGTTTTTATGTTTAGCTAAATATGAGATCAAAATTTTTTAGAATAGTGGGGTAGCAAAAAAATTAACCGATCATGCAAATATCTTTAGATAATCTATTAGAAGAATTATCTGGCGTTGAAGCAATTACTAATCTTGCTCAAGTTGCCAAACTTTCGGAAGATTACGCTCACTTTAGTCCCGTTCTTGTACCCTTACTAGCTGGCAAAGTCGGTGATGTTGTCCTGCGTCCTCGCAACGAAAGCGAAGTTCTTAGGATCGCAAAAGCTTGTGTGAAATATAAAATCCCGCTCACGGTGCGTGGTAGTGGGACAGGCAACTATGGTCAATGCACTCCTCTTAGGGGCGGCGTAATTTTGGAAACTGTGCGGTTGCAAGAAATTAAATGGATTAAAGCAGGACTTGCTTGTGTAGAAACAGGCGTAAAACTTGTAAATCTTGACAAAGAAGCTCAAAAAATCGGATGGGAATCGCGAATGATTCCATCGATGTATAGAACTGCCACCGTAGGCGGATTTATTGCAGGTGGTAGCGGTGGGATTGGCTCGGTTTTGTATGGACAATTGCGCGATCGCGGTAACTTGAGAGCCTTGCGCGTAGTCACTCTTGAAGATGAGCCAAGGATCATCGAATTGCGTGGCAATGATGTCCAAAAGGTCAATCATGCCTATGGCACTAATGGAATTATTACCGAACTAGAAGTTCCTTTAGCCCCTGCTTATGGATGGGCTGAATATGTTGTTAGTTTCTCTGATTTCATGACTGCCGCTAGATTTGGGCAAGCCCTTGGCAATAGCGATGGCATTATCAAAAAGATGATCTGCATTGCGGCTGCACCGATTCCTAACTATTTCGCGGCTTTGCAAAGTTATATTCCCAAAGATTCTCATTGCGCTTTGGTGCTAGTTGCGGAAAGCGATCGCGAACCATTTCAAAGCTTAGTCCAAGAATTTAAGGGCGAAATTTGCTATGAGAAAAGCGCTCAAGAAACAGAGAAGGGGATCAATCTAGTTGAATTCACTTGGAATCACACCACTTTACATGCTCGCGCCGCCGATCCTTCTCTTACCTATCTCCAAAGCCTATTCCTAAACGATCCCAAATTAGAACTTTTGCAGCAGATGTATGAGTATTTTGGTGATGAAGTGATGATGCATTTGGAGTTTATTAAGGTGAATGGCGTGGTGACTCCTGCGGGGCTTCAGGTAGTGCGGTTTACGAGTAGCGATCGCCTAAACGAGATCATTCAATACCACGAGTCAAAGGGCGTATTTATTGCCAACCCTCATACTTATATTCTCGAAGATGGCGGTATGAAAACGATTGATCATAATCAGCTAAACTTCAAGCGCATGGTCGATCCTTACGGTTTGATGAATCCTGACAAAATGAGAGGCTGGCAATTAGGCTAAACTATACATAACTTTACAATGCGATTAACTTAGCGACTATGACTGCAAATACTTTACTCAGAGATAATCTAAATCCTGATAGCGATCGCCGATCGCCACAAATTTTACCTGCGGGTGGACAAGATCCCGATCGCTTTGATTGGCAAGAAGTCTGGTATCCCGTCTTTTATGTCGAAGACTTAGATAAAACCAAACCCGCTAAATTTACTTTGTTAGAACGAGATCTAGTCATTTGGTGGGATCGACATACG
>JAJAZG010000134.1 GCA_026785865.1 Pseudanabaena sp. CAN_BIN31 | reverse complement strand
GGCATACCCAAACTCAATACGCCTGTGGAGAGTTCGACCTCTGCCAAGTAGATGTAAGTCTACTTGGTAAGTTGTCTCGCTGAATCAGGAATCTCAGTGGCTTCAGCCCTGAGAGTGTCAATATGCTTCATTGGCAAGTCGGCGATCGCATCCAAACAGAAATACTCTAAGGTCAACGCATCTGGGACAACACCTCAATTGATTTATCAACGCCCAGTTGTCGCTTCGGGAAATGCGATCGCATTAGTTTGGCATCGCCTCTAAACCATCATGTTTTTTGCGCTGTTTGTAACCACACGCGAAACTCTCGCCGTAAGGCATTCATAGGCAGATCTTTACTTTTCTCTAAAAATAGAGAAATCCCTTCAATAACTGGTAAGGACGGGAAAGCTTTGCTAATAGGAGAGTCAATGTATTGATGATCTTGAAATAGGCTAATTTCCAATTTTCCGTTCTTATATCGCCAGATTTCGGGTATAGCTAGGGCTTGGTATGCACTGATCTGGGTATTTGAAGTTAAGTCCACCTCGATCGCCAAATCAGGAACAGGATCGACATCAAGATTGAGGCGTTGCTTGCCAATCATCGCCCTATAGTTTTGGATATAAAAACAATCATCAGGCTCAATCCCCACCAGCATTTTTTTGCTTTTAAAGGTTGTTGAACCAAGGGACTCCCATTCTAAGCCCAGTTCGTCCAAGATGATTTTCAGTAAATCTCCAATCAAAACTTTAGCTCGTTCATGTCCTGGTAATGGCATCCGAATTTCCAATACTCCTTTGTAATAAGCAATTAGTGAATGGCGATGTTCTCCTAAGTCTTCGAGGATTGACTCAAATTCTTGCCAGTTAATATTTTCAAGGGTGACTTTTTGACCTTGCTCTAGATGAATTTGCGCGATCGCAATTTTGACTGTCATGATAAAAGCTCCAAATTGCAATTTTTAGTGTAAAGCGTTAACCATCATAGAAAAATCAGTGAATAACTGGAAACAAGGCATCTAATGCGATCGCAATATCAGGAAATGCTTGCAAGCTAACAGTATCACTACTACTCAAAACAAATTGCTCGCGATAGGATTGCCCCTCTGGTTGACGGAAAATATAAACCTGTCGCCTTTGCAAATCCAGAATCCAATATTCTAAAACTTGATTTTTGGCGTAGATACGTGACTTTTGATTGCGATCCTTGTTAATCGTAGAATCCGCTACTTCAATCAATAGATAAATATCCGCAGATTCGGGATGTCTTAAGGAATATTCGTTTGCATCAAGTTTAACAACAGCAATATGTGGTTCTGGCTCCGACCTATTACCCAACGTCACTGGCAAATTGACTCGAATTTCAGCTTGATCCCTTAGCAATTCAAATAATAGATGGCTACTACGCTGTACGCTTGAAGCGTGAAATGGTCTCTGCGGAGTCTTACAAACAATTTTTCCTTCCAACAGTTCTACGCGATCGCCATCACCTAAAATTCCTGCCTCAATCATTTGGTGATAATCAGCGATCGTCCAGAGATGCATTTGTGGTTCGAGTTCTTGCTCTAAATTTATTTGAGGTTCACTCACAGTTGCTTGCATAATCTGCCTGCCCAAGTTTTGTTGTTATGCTTTTAGGTAAATTATAACGCTGATAGATATTTGTGATTTCTAAATCATCTAAAAATCATCTAATAAAGTTTCTAAAAGCTTTTTCTTCTCAGCGCTAGATAAGTAGCCATAAACCTTTTGGATTAGGTTTACCGAAACATTTTTTCTAAACCAATCATCATTTGGCTCTGTAGGGATATTCAAAAAATAGGCTAATGTTTGATTGATTTCCGACTTATCACTAAGGGATACTTTCCCCATTCTAATTGACCAATTCCCCATGCTGTCCTTAAAACAATTGCCATCTACTGTAGAGATTTGGTGTACTAAAGCATACGAATTAGCTAATAAACCATTACCACTTGTTTTTGCTATTGGATAAACAGTTGGTAATCCAGCAAAAGTTGTTTGAGAAGTTAGAGGAATCACAGTAAAGGTTGTGATGTAGTTAGCATCATCCTGAAACTCGTCACTTGACCAAATAATGTATGGATGTACGCCCCTAAAAACTCGACTGGAATTAATCAACTGATCGCAATCAGAATGTTTGCAATTAACTTCACTTGGTTCAGTCAAATCATAAAAATACTGATGTCCTCTGTGACAAGCTAATGAAACTCGATAAGGATTAATCATGTAAATCCATCCCTGTCGGGGACGCTTACCCGCCATTCTAAACTCCTAACTCAATAACTAATTTTTCCCGCTCTAACTGAAGATTTAACGAGGCTTTTTCTTCGCGTTGATGATTTTTTTGTGCTTCCAGCATTGGCTCGGTCTGGTAAACGTACTCTAGTAACTGGTCTAATTTGCCAGCACCAATCCATTCTTTACGAATATTTCTCAACATTAACTCTAGTCCTTGAGACAAGCCCAAATCTTCTAAATTTGGACAATTTTCCATTGGCTTGATAAAAGTGCTTTGATCTTTTTTGTATTCGCCTAAAATGCCTCTGTCATAAAGCTCTTTTAAAACCTGATCTGTCTCTTCATTCCAAGGACCGTAGAGATAGTAACGCCAATCTAAATCTGTAAGTGGGTTTCCTGTCCACTTAACCGCATATAAATCTGCAAGATACAAAAACTTTGTTAACTGTGTTTTGGTAATAAAACCCTTGCTTTTACAAACAAAGTATAAAATTAATTTCTCTAGCATAATGTTTCTAACTTTTTCTGAAGAGACCGTATTCTAACCTCTAACCTAAATATTACAATACTTTACCTGCATATTTTAGAGATAACTATGGCAATCAATATGACTAGGGCTTCTAGAGATATTTCCGTAAACCCGATCGCAATAATTTGGCATCGGCGCGATTTGCGAATTGATGATAACCCTGCGCTGAGTGAGGCGATCGCCCAAGTTGGCGATCGGGCGTTAGGAGTATTTATATTTGATCCTGATATTCTCGACGATGGCGTGACTGAGGGTAGCAAGGTTGACTTCATGCTTGGCTGCTTGCGCGAGTTACAAGCCAACTATCGCCGATTGGGGAGTGATTTATTATTCATGCATGGAGAGCCGATCGCTTCGATTTGTGGATTAGCCAAGGCAGTCAATGCGAGTCATGTGTTCTTTAATCAAGATGTTGAGCCATTTGCGATAAAGCGCGATCGCGAAGCAACTAGTGCTTTGCAAGAATTAGGAATTAAAGTACAGAGTTTTATTGATATTGGTCTGATTGCTCCTGATGCGATCGCAACCCAAGCAGGAGAACCTTACAAGGTTTACACTCCATTTTGGCGAAACTGGCAAAGCAAAACGAAGCCATTACCTTTTGACGCTCCTAAAAAATTAACAGGCTTGGCAAGTTATGAGAATTTACCTGTAATTCCTTTACCTAGTTTGCGCGAACTGAAATTTATCAACGATATTACTTTGCCAAAATCTGGTGAAGCCGCCGCTTTAGAATTATTAGCTAGCTTCTGCAATGGTAATGGAATTTTGCGTTATCAAACAGGACGAGATCTTCCCGCCCATGCAGGGACATCGACACTTAGCCCATATTTGCGATTTGGGGCAGTAGGAATTAGAAGAGTATGGGAATCGGCGATCGCCTCTGAGCAAATGGTGCGGAGTGAAGAAGAAGCGACAGGAATCACCACATGGAAACAAGAACTCGCATGGCGTGAGTTCTATCAACATGTTCTCTTTTATTTTCCCAAATTAGAAACAGGCGCATATCGTCCACAAATGCAAAACTTTCCTTGGCAAGATGACGAAGAGAACTTTGTGGCTTGGTGTGAAGGTCGCACAGGCTATCCAATTGTCGATGCGGCGATGCGTCAGCTTAACCAAACAGGCTGGATGCATAATCGTTGTCGAATGATTGTCGCGAGTTTCTTAACCAAAGATTTGATTATCAATTGGCAATGGGGCGAGCGCTATTTTATGCAGAAATTATTAGATGGCGATCTGGCGGCAAATAATGGCGGTTGGCAATGGAGCGCTTCTAGTGGCATGGACCCGAAACCTTTGCGGATTTTTAATCCTGCTTCGCAATCGCGAAAATACGATCCTGAAGGTGAATATATTTTGCGCTGGTTGCCTGAATTGCAAGGTTTAACTACGGCTGAACTTTTGAGTGGCAACATTCCACCGCATCAGTGCAAAAAACGCAGTTATCCTTTACCAATAGTCGATCACAGTATTCAGCAGCAAAAGTTTAAGCAGATTTATAAGGATTGCAAAATATAGAGAAAATTGGCAGGATTTGCGATCGCGATTAATGTTACAGCAGATTGCGAACAAACGAACCACAACATTTTTGAAAAAGCCCCGCTTCGCGGGGCTTTTTCAAAAACTCTGGGTTTGGTTTCATCGCAAAGTGCGGTAATTTGTTTAAAATGAATGAGATGGAGAACTGATTACTTCGCCAATTTCTTGAGGAGTTGCACCAATCTCTAATAACGTATTGATAATTAGATCCAAGGAAGAAGAAGGGTCTCCTGATTCCATCTTAGCAACTCTAGACTGGCTAGATTTGATTTTTTTCGCGAGAGCCTGTTGCGTTAATTGTTGTTTAGTCCGCAATTTTTTCAGGTGTCGGCTAAGAGAGAGCCTCATCTCAATCAATGCCGACTCTTGGGGAGTCAATCCCAAAAATTCATCTACAGTGACACTTTGCCATCCTGCTGCCTCTAATCGGCGACGCTTTTCTGAATTCATAGCTTATGCTCGCTTGATATAATTTACTTTAAATGAAGGAGAATTAAGAGATATATCGCAATTTCCCTCAGTTTATAGACTCAGCACGGACTTAAAAATCCAATAATCTAACATTCAACTTAATGTCAAGCTTCATCGTAACGTTTCATTCTTCTTTGGCAATTATCAATAACTTGCTTAGGAGTTTTCTGCGTTTTTTTATTGAATACTTCTAAAATCAAGACGGTATCTGAATCAACACGGTAGACAATCCGCCAATTTTCTTCTCCATTTCCAAGACGCAGTTCATAGCAGTTCTTACCAATACTAGGCATAGGACGAGAATATGGCATTGAGAGTGATTCGCCTTCTTGAATTTTTCTAAGCAAAAATCCCGCTTCACGTCTTGCTTCGCTAGAAAATGGCGGAGTTTTAATCTCTCCACTAAGCACAAAAATTTCCTTAGTCATTATATTTTTTATATTAGGTTTAGGAGTAGTTGAGAAAGAACTTTATATATTTGTTCTTACATCTCTGATGCCTAAATATATATAGATCAAAGAAGATTTCATAACGCTTAGTTAAAGCGATTTAATACAAACTTGTAGTTGTTACCTACAAATCAACTTTATACCAAATTTGACATAAATATAATACTAGAGTTTACCAAAAAGTAAATGATCCCATTACTTAAGAAAATCGCTGCTATAGGAGTGGGCGATCCCAGTGATTTCTAAGGTAAATAAAGGATCGATTATTTTCTGACTGTCTCCTATACCCCGTCGATGTCGAAAACTTCGGTTTTCAACATCGGCAAAAAGAAAAAACCGAAGCGGGGCTTCGCCCTGCGACCCTCTATAAGAACTAAGGGTTTCATCCTAGACGCGGTATACATTAGCAATCTTTATTTGAGGATATAGCTGTCGCCACTCATTTCAGAACAAAATAAAAAATCAAAAAAATGGGAAGCAGCGTGATAGCTCTTATCTAAAATCGCCAAATCATTTAAACAAAGGGAGCTTTAGTCATAATTTCGCAAAAATCAACAAAACGTGAAATATACGCCCTCTAATTTCTGAGCGTAGGTCACTGCTATATAATCACTTTGTTAAGCATTGTTTACAAAATGATTCAACAATTTAAACAATGCACCCTAGAATGAAATTTTATGGCTAAGTATATCTTTGTGACTGGCGGTGTTGTCTCTAGTATTGGGAAGGGCATCGTTGCCGCAAGTTTGGGGCGATTACTTAAATCTAGGGATTATTCGATCGCAATCCTTAAACTCGATCCCTATATCAACGTTGACCCTGGCACGATGAGTCCGTTTCAGCATGGGGAAGTTTTTGTCACCGAAGATGGGGCAGAGACCGATCTAGATTTAGGGCATTATGAGCGCTTTACGGATACCTCGATGTCAAAGCTAAGTAATGTGACAACAGGCGCAATTTATCAGGGCGTAATCAATAAAGAACGGCGCGGTGACTATCAGGGCGGCACGGTGCAAGTAATTCCGCATATTACTAACGAAATTAAAGAACGGATTCATCGCGTTGCCAAAAATGGGAATCCCGATCTTGTGATTGTCGAAATCGGTGGTACGGTCGGCGATATCGAATCTTTGCCATTTATCGAAGCAATCCGCCAATTTCGTAAAGATGTCGGGCGGCAAAATGTCGTATATATGCACGTTACCCTCATGCCTTGGATCGCCTCCGCAGGGGAAATGAAAACTAAGCCCACGCAGCACTCAGTTAAAGAATTGCAGTCCGTGGGGATTCAGCCTGATATTTTGGTTTGTCGTAGCGATCGCCCTTTACCTCAAAATATTAAAGATAAAATTTCTGATATTTGCAACGTTTTACCTGAATGCGTGATGACGGGGCAAGATGTGAAGAGCATCTATGAAGTGCCGCTAGCAATGGAGCGCGAAGGTTTGGCTGAGCAAGTATTGCGTCTGCTGGGAATGGAACAGCGTCAGCCCGATCTTCGCAGTTGGCAAACCCTTGTCGAACGTCTTTATCGCTCTGAGCATCATGTGGAAGTGGCGATCGTTGGTAAATATGTGCGCTTGACCGATGCCTATCTCTCAGTGATCGAAGCGCTCAAACATGGCGCGATCGCTGTCAATAGTAATGTCAATTTACGCTGGATTAACTCTGAGGACATCGAAGCCTATGGCGCGGAAAAATTCTTAAAAGATGTTCATGCGATCGTTGTTCCTGGTGGATTTGGACATCGTGGTGTGGATGGTAAAGTGGCGGCGGTGCAATATGCCCGCGACCATCAAATTCCATTTTTAGGTTTATGTTTAGGAATGCAATGTGCGGTCATTGATTGGGCGAGAAATGTCGCGCATATCAGCGATGCGAATAGTGCTGAATTTGATCCAGAATCGAAAAATCCTGTGATTCACCTTTTACCCGAACAGCAGGATGTAGTTAATCTTGGTGGCACAATGCGCTTAGGTTTGTATGCTTGTCGTCTCGCGGCGAACACCTTAGTTCGAGAGCTTTACAACGAGTCAGTAATTTACGAACGTCATCGCCATCGCTATGAGTTTAATAATGCTTACCGATCGCAGTTTACTGACTCAGGCTATGTGATTAGTGGGACTTCTCCCGATGGGCGATTGGTTGAGGCGATCGAGCTTCCTAGTCATCCTTACTTCGTTGCGACCCAATTCCATCCTGAGTTTCAGTCGCGTCCTAGTAGTCCCCATCCATTGTTCCAAGGTTTAATCAAAGCGGCGCTAGATTTGCAACAACAGCGTGTTGCAAATGGTACTGAGTTAGAAAATTTGCCAATTCTTGAGCAACTAAGTGAGCAACAACAAGAATTTGCTGCCGCAAATTCTTTGTAACTTCAAAAAGCTGTGGCGCCCGCGCCGCGGGGGGCCCCGCGTTTTTGGGTTTTAGTTTAGTAAAAAAAAAATTTGTGTCGCGAAGCGCGACCAACATTTTTTTGGGAGGTTTAAAACTAGCGATCGCCCGTTCGG
>JAJAZG010000133.1 GCA_026785865.1 Pseudanabaena sp. CAN_BIN31 | reverse complement strand
CCGAACGGGCGATCGCTAGTTTTAAACCTCCCAAAAAAATGTTGGTCGCGCTTCGCGACACAAATTTTTTTTTTACTAAACTAAAACCCAAAAACGCGGGGCCCCCCGCGGCGCGGGCGCCACAGCTTTTTGGGTTTTAAGTTCAGTAAAAAAAAAGTTGGTCTCGCTAAGCGAGACCAACTTTTTTTTGGAAGTTTAAAAACTAGCGATCGCCTGTTCGACAATCGCTAAAGCCTGATCGACCTCCGCAGCAGAAACAATCAAAGGCGGTACAAACCGCACCACTTTCACACCCGCAGGGACTAGCAACAAACCACGCGCAATTCCTGCGGCGACAATATCACGCGCTTGGATCTTGCTAGATTCTTGCAAAACTAAACCATCGATCAAGCCCCAACCGCGAACTAAAGCAATATGTTGAGGATAGCGATCGCAGATTGCTTGCAATCCTGTCCGAAGCTGTTGACCACGATCTCTCGCATTAGCGATCAAGTTATCTTTCACCATCGTGTTGCAAACCGACAGCGCCACCGCACAAGCAAAAGGATTGCCACCAAAGGTACTCGCGTGATCACCCGCCACAAACACATCACAAGAAGACTTGCACATCATCGCGCCGATGGGAATACCGCCGCCTAAGCCCTTCGCTGATGTGAAAATATCGGGCTGAATACCGAGGTTTTCGTAACCCCAGAGCATTCCACTGCGTCCCATGCCCACTTGCACTTCATCGATGATTAGCAGGATTTTCTTCTCGTCACAAATTTCGCGAACACGGGCAAAATAAGCGCGATCGCCAGGATTCACACCGCCTTCTCCTTGCAGAGGTTCGAGCATAATCGCGCAAAGTCGATCTGAATATTTTTCCACCGCAGCTTCAAGATCGGCGATGTCGTTATATTGAATGTAATCAAAACCTTGCACAAGCGGCGCAAAATTCTTGTGATATTTAGGCTGACCCGTTGCGGTGACAGTGGCAAGGGTGCGTCCGTGAAAACTCGCATTTGCGGTCAAAATCAGAGGGTTTTCGATGCCAAGTTTGGTATGGGCATATTTACGCGCTAACTTGATTGCGCCTTCATTGGCTTCTGCGCCAGAGTTACAGAAAAAGGCTTTGTCCGCACAGGAGTTTTGTACTAGCCATTTAGCCAATTGACCTTGGGGCGCAAAATAAAACAAATTAGAGGCGTGGTGCAGGGTTTGGATCTGATCGGTTACGGCTTTGACCATCGCAGGATGTGCGTGTCCTAACGTACAAGTAGCAATGCCAGCCACAAAATCTAAATATTCTTTGCCTGTGCTGTCCCAAACTCGACAACCTTCACCTCGCTCTAAGGCGATCGGAAAGCGAGCATAGGTACTCATCACATATTGATCAAATTCGGCGATCGCATCAGATGTAACTGAAGATGCAACTTGAGTATCTACCTGAGATTGTAATTCTAACGTTGGCGACATGGATAAAAATGGGATAATAGTAATAATTTCATTATGAATGATACGAGAGTTTTGGCAGGTACTTCTGTAGTGGAATTAGCCAATCACGGCTTACATTATTTAGAAACATGGTGCTGCCACACTTCTAAGTAATAATTTTTTAAAATGAGTAGACGCAAGTTATGACATACATTATTCAAGGTCAAGGCACTCCCCATGAACGTATCTGCGATCTGCGACAGGGGCTAAATACGATTGGGAGAGGACTAGATAATAGTATTGTCGTTGAGGATGAAGCGCGTAGCCTTTCGCGCCATCATGCTGAAATTCAGGTGACAGAAAAAGGTATATATCTCACCGATCTCCATAGTAGTAATGGCACGCTGGTTAATCAAACCAAGATTACGCAACAAAAGCTAAATTATGGCGATTTGGTGCAGTTTGGCAGTGTCGTATTTCAATTAGTTGATGAATCGCTGTCTGGTGCTGATGCTACCAATCAAAATGCCTTACCTAATTCGGGCTTATCGATTTTGATGCGCGTTTCTCCCGAAAAATCTCGCGTTAATATGCAAGATTTACTGCAACAGCCAAAGCTGGCAACTTCAGGCTCGGTGCTGCTGATCCAAGGTGATGACGAGTCGCAGCGTACATCCGCAAAGTTACGGGTTTTGTTAGAGGTTAGCCAAGAACTTGCAGATCCAGAAGCTCACTCAGTTTTACCTGAGAAAATTTTGGAATTGTTGCTAAAAATCATGTCAGTCGATCGCGCCGTGTTATTGCTAGTTGATGAAACAACAGGACAGCTAGAACCAAAAGCTTATAAATTTAGTAATCCTAACGCCACCGCCGATCTTGACTTTTATAGTCGCAAAATTGCCAATTTCGTTCTGAAACAAGGCGACGCGATCATTAGTGATGATGCTTCAGGCGATCGCCGTTTTGATAGTTCTCAATCAATTATTCAGCAATCAATTCAAGCTGCGATGTGTGCGCCTTTAAAACCGAGAGATAAGGTGATTGGCGTTCTCTATCTGGATAATCTCTCCTATGGTCATGCATACCGTAAGGAAGATTTAGAATTTTTGAGCAGTTTAGCCAATCAAGCGGCGATCGCGATCGAGAATGCTAATCTCTATCGCAATATGCAATCGGAAGTAATCCGCCGTACTAAGCTTGAGCGATTTTTCCCTGCGGCGGTGAGCAAAAAAATCGAAGAAGGTTGGGATCTAAATCGAATTGTCGAAACCGAAGTGACTGCTTTATTCTCCGACATTAGCGGCTTTACAGAAATGACTTCCCAAATGCAGCCGCGCAAAGTTTTAGAATTCTTGAATGAATATTTCAAGGTGATGGTCGAAGATATTGTCTTCCCTTTTGGCGGAACCTTAGAGAAGTATATCGCCGATGCTCTGTTAGCGGTTTGGGGT
>JAJAZG010000132.1 GCA_026785865.1 Pseudanabaena sp. CAN_BIN31 | reverse complement strand
GTCCAAACGATTACGATTGGCTTATAATTTGGAAGAAGATTTCAGAAATATTTTTGAGACTTGCAAAACTCCTGAAGAAGGACATGAGCAATTACAAGCTTGGATTAAAAAAGCCCATAGTGTTTATGGTAAAGTTCTCGAAACTATTACTACACATTTAGACGATATTTGTAACTACTTCACACATCGCACCACTAGCGGTGTCATGGAGGGTATTAATAATCGAATTAAGTTGATCAAGCGTCAGGCTTATGGGTTTGTAAATTTTGTTAATTTTCGCTCTAGACTTTTGGCTTGCCTTTCTCATTAGCAGATCTTATCATCTTAAACTCAGAAGACCCCTTTGCTTAATGATAAGCATTTGAGATTTGCACTTAGTCATCCTTACCGCAATATCTATACGCTCCTCTTCAGAAATACCATTCCAAATAAGTTTTACATCTATTTCTGCATTTTCAAGAAATATGAATTGTAAGCCAACTGATATTTTTTTGTTATAGTCACCAACTATAAGTATTGCATCACCTTGAAAATTCCAATTTCCTGGAAAGCCACCTAACGTGCCTAAATGTGTCATACAGATTAACCTGACCTATTCTTATATCAATCAATACATCCAAACTTCCAGATTTATATGTTACTGTAGGACGTTATTCCGCAAGAGGTTCGGGTTACTTGCCAAAATTTTCAGATCATTAATGGCTATAGGCTTCCACCAGCGCGACTTATTGAAAAAATCCTCAGTCAGAGATGGAATATCAGAAGTATCGATTTCTGATTCCGTCATTGCATCTAATTTAGCCCAATTCGTCTCTGAGTTGTTTTTCATAGCATTATGCAGTAACTACAAATATTTTAGATTAAGGAAAAATTCGATATATTTCGCGGCGATGAGCCACTCTCTGACAGATAATTTGTTGAGATGATGCATTAATTGAAATACCAACTCTATAATCACCAACACGGATTTTATACTTGTCAGGATAGCCTTTCATCTTCTCTATGTATCCAAGGCTAAATGGATTATCAGTCTTCAACTCTTGAAAAACAATATTCTCAATGCGACCTTTCACAATATCTGGCAGTTGAGCCAGTTCCTTCAAAAATCGCTTTGTATACTCAACTTTCCACATTTTGCAATTTTAGAGATTGGTAATACGAGTAAGCATCATCGCCAGATAATAATTCATCATCATCTACTTCCTGCATCAACTTAGCCAAACCAAAATTTTCTAAAATATCTTCAATTTGGTTAAATATAGCTATGGGAATTTGCACCGCAAGAGGGCGGTGTTGCTCATCAAATACATATTGCTTTGGGATATCAAGCATGACTCAATTTTTCTCCAGCTAACATAACTTTAGTCTTACGCTATTCTTACTATATCAAATTGCAAATATTGACGTAACACTCTCCGAGACAGGTTAATTTTTTGTATGAAAAATAGAATAGCTATTCATTCAGATATTTGCAATGGGCGACCAATCATCGCCAATACTCGGATTACAGTACAAACAATCATGGAGTTTTTGGGTGCAGGTGATTCGATAGAAGATGTACTCGAAGAATATTCATCTCTTACAAGGGAAGATATTTATGTAGGTATGCAATTTGCTGTAAAACCAAGCTAACTCAGTAATCAGCGCTCATAGGGTTGAATAATTCTCAAATTAGGAATAACCCGATAATGTTTGATATTAAAAGTACACAGAGACTTATTTTTGCTAATGGCACAATGAGCAATTAATGCGTCTAATAACCCTACCCCGTCAGAAAGTCGATATTTACTAAAATCAGACAAAGCATTATCGCAATCAATTTCAGTTAACCAAATTAATGATAAAGGTGCAGTCAGCTTAAAAACTTGATTAACTTCTTGCTTATTTTGAGCATTTTGGATTAACTCCATCACGACAAAACCTGGAATACTGGGCAACTCTGATAAGGTGATAAACCATGCGATCGCAGGTTGATGTCCTCTCAAAACATCGATCAGAATATCAGTATCTAAAACATACATAAAATCACTTTATAAATGTTGACGATGTTCTGCTACATGTCGAATTTGGCGAGCATACTCTTGACTATCCTTAATCTCAGGATGCGAGTTAATTAGTCCTTCACTTTGCCAATAACTAACTAATTCTGCTCCAGTTCTAAGCTGACTCTCTAAAAATTTTCTAACAGCTAGAAGTTGGAGGATATATTCTGGTAAAGATAAGCTGATTTTTCCTGCTTCAACAGATAGCTCTTGTTCCAATTCTTGAGGTAAATTTAAAGAAATTGTCATAGTGTTAAGTGCTTAAGTTTGCATCAAAGCTAAAATACTTCCCTTAAAAATATCTAGCTCATTTTTAGGATTTGGCATCTATATCAACCAGTATATCAAAATAAAGAAAGCCCCGCATCGCGAGGCTTTCTTTGTTTTGTTAAAGCTTAGTAACGAGCGGCGTTAGGCTTGTGTACCATGAAGCTTTGGACTTGGCACTGCTTGATGTTGTCGAAAGCAACAACACGGATGAAGCTACCAGGATAGCTAGAGCGACAAGCTTGAACTTCAGTCAAAACTTCTTGAGGACTTCTGGCGTTGAACAAAGGCAACTTCCAAAGAGTCCAGTAGTGGATCGCAGGATCGGAATCTTCGTTAAATTCGATCGCAGGATAGAAACCTTGCTTAAGGGTGTACTCGATTTGACGAGTGATTTGAGCATCGCTCAAAGGGGGAAGGTAAGAAAGAGTTTCGTAATGACGCTCTTTTGGTAAAGTTTGCATTATTTTCTCGCAGTTTAAAGAAGTGTTTCTATGGATTTAAGTAGAAGCGCGATCGCTTTCAGACTCTAGATCGACAACAGCTTCAGGTTCTAGATTTTCGCATTCCGCGTATCCTTCCGAAGCCTGAACGCTCATGAGGCGATCAAGATGCTGACAACGAAGCTGCATATTTGATTGTTGGAGGCCTGTGCGAGTTATCTCTGGCAAGAAATCTAAAATCTCATTAGCCAGATGTTCTCTCACAGTCATAATCCGAAAAGCTAAATCTTGGTGAACCTCTAACAGTTCTTTGATATAAAGCTCGCCATTTTGGATTTTCTCGCGCGTCGAGAACTGATTAAACCAGAGAGCTTTTAACCGATCTGTTTCTTGCAGTTGTTCGGAGACAGTCTTCACAGCTTCGTATGTCAAAAAATTAATGAGCATACTAGAGATAGACTTTGTACTGCGCTTGATATCCATAGGCTAACTTAACCAAGATAATGACATTGTTGAATTGAGCGAAGCTCAATTCAACAATACTAAAGCTAATTGATTAGACGGTATCCATTGCTTCAAATTCAAACTTGATTTCTTTCCAGAGTTCAAGTGCAGCATTCAATTCAGGAGACCAACGACCAGCTTCACGCAAGATGTCTCCACCTTCACGCATCATGTCGCGACCTTCGTTACGAGCTTGTACGCAAGCTTCGAGCGCAACGCGGTTAGCGGTTGCACCAGGAGCAGCACCCCATGGGTGACCCAAAGTACCACCACCGAACTGTAGGCAAGAGTCATCGCCGAAGATTTCGACGAGCGCTGGCATGTGCCAAACGTGGATACCACCCGAAGCAACGGGCATAACACCAGGCATAGAAGCCCAATCTTGAGTGAAGTAGATACCGCGAGAGCGATCAAGTTCGATGTGATCTTCACGCATGAGGTCAACAAAGCCCATGGT
>JAJAZG010000131.1 GCA_026785865.1 Pseudanabaena sp. CAN_BIN31 | reverse complement strand
TTTAGGAAGTAACAGCATTCAAGGTAATGAGTTAGGCAAAGAGTTTAGTTGGGGAGGGCTTCAGAAATATTTGCAAGTCAGTTACGATCCAGCACGCGATCGCTCGATTATTTTAGAGATGCAAAGTGCTGACCGAAAGTTAGTAAATCAGTCTATAAAGTCTCCTGACGAGATGGGTTTGTCAGATAGTTTTTTAAACGAGCTTGTAGTTGAGTTAGAAAAACAGCGATCGCTTAAATTACCCAAGCCAAACCAATCTGAAAATATTACTAAATCAGAAATCCCCATTAATCTAGAGCAGGGCAGAATCGATCACGCTCAGATGGTCGCAGCAATCTGCCATCAACTCCTTAATGAGCTAGGAGCTGATAGTTTTGGAGAAATGGGTAAAAACTCTTACAGTATCCAACGAAGCGGAGACACCCTGACAGTTGAAAGTTTACGAGGCGATCGCACAACTATCTTGCAACTCAAAGGACAGAAAGTTGAGTTTGCCAATTTGAGTAAATTTGACGTACAGCAATTTGAGAAGGTATGGCAGCAAATGACTCAGGCGGAAATACAAAAGAGCGATGAAATAGAGCAAAGCCCCACTTCACCACTCTTAGATTAACGCGAAAATACAAATGATTTAGGCTAACTGTGGCGAGTCATTAGCCCAAAAATAGCCGCTAAAGCCTTGAAACCGCGTTTCATTTTTTGCTTATGTTGGATCTTCCTGAGAATAGTGACTACAGCCTTCAAATCATGATTATCATCTGGAGGCTTCTTGTCACGAATTTGCTTGAAGGGGAGAAAGATTCCAAAATGGACTGCGGCATTGCAGAAAGCATTGAGCATCGCACGTTCAGGCGCATGAACTCCAATCACAGAGGAACCAACCCGAATCAAGCAGCCTTTATCACTGCCTGTAGCCTCACGGGTAATATTGCCGATGGTGAGCATACAGCGCATAGTGATGTAGTCGGATACAGCCACTGGCGTATCAAAGCTCACTTGCCAATTGCGTGAGTCGTTTTGAAAATTCCCTTTGTGAGCATCTAGACGGGAACAGAGCATTTGCCAAACCGTAAAAAATTCAGAATCATCGTTGTTACCAGAATTATTTTCCGAGATACCAAAAGATCTTGCTTTAGAAGCGGACAAAGACAGAATGGGAGCAGAAGAAGCAGGAAAGAGCGTCATCAAGGAATACCAAGAACTCTTTGATTAATGTACGATAATCAGCTTCAAATGTCATCCTTGATTTTAGGTCAGAAATAGGCAATAACTTGTTTACTTAATGTTTTTTCTTGTGATTGCTAGTTTAGGCTCTATATTTCTTTTATTTTTTGTCAGGTAAGTCACTAGAGAGCGTGAATTACGTTGGTGACTACGCCCCAAATATGAAACTCAACATTTTCGTCAATTTCAATGGGTTGAAAATTAGGATTTTCGGGCATTAGCCATAATTTATTTTGCTCTTTTAGCAAGCGCTTCACAGTTAATTCGCCATTGACGACCGCGATCACCACCTTGCCGCTTACGGCTTCGATATCGCGATCGACAACCAACAGATCGCGCGGGTGAATACCTGCATCTTGCATAGACTCGCCAACGACTTTAACGAGAAAAGTTGACTCTGGATGTTTAACGAGATGGCTATTCAGGTCAATTCTGTCCTCAACATAATCTTCAGTCGGCGCGGGAAAACCTGCGGCAACAGGGTTCATGTATAGGGGAATGAGATAACTTTTGTTGTTAACAGAAGAACTAGAGCGCAGGACTGAGCCAATGATGCTTGCAGGTTCTAGATTGTCAGGGTCTTGAGCAAGAGCCTCTAAGATTCCATCGGCGATACTAATCGGCAAGCGAATTGCTTTAGTCGCTTCGTTATACTTGCCCGTACCAAGGGGACGACCTGCTCGTTCACGTTTCCCACCACGCGGCATAAAATTTCTCCTAGATTGTCTGAGTGAGCTATTAACTTGTGAGTATCAAAGCTAGCTCTAGATTAAACAAATATATACGAATATTGTACATTAATTTAAAGCGTCGCTAAAGCGCCCAAATCAAATAAAACTCAAGTATGATTCGGCGTGAGAGTCTACCAAGAAATAATAGATTTAGAATGTGTGCTGCATAGCCTACAGCCATTAGGAGCCTATAACTTAATCATCGGTCGAATGGGATCGCCAGCTTACTATTGTCGTACCAGCGATCGCTTTGAACTGCCACGAGTTGCCTATGAAAATGTTGAAACAACATGAAGGTATTTTCGTTGCCCCAATAGGTATTTTTGGAAAATGTTTTGGCTAAATTATCTGACAAAGTTTTGCCAAAAGAGCAAAAACCTTGTAGCACAGGGTTTTTGCTCTTTTGGCTCTGAGAGAAATCGATATGCCAATACAGACTACTAACCAACTTTAGGAGCAGCGATTAGCAAAAACTTCTCCATCAAAGCAGGAAAAAGGCGATGACCCCAGACAGTGAGATGACTCTGCCAACCAACAAGGATCTCAGGAGTCTCGTGGTTTAAGCCTCTAATTAGAGCAGTGGCAACTTGTTTGGGAGTCATCAAAGCAACCCAACGAAACCACTGTAAATCCTGAGCCATATCTGTATCAGTTTGGACTTTGGACAAATGTTATAGGTAGTGTTTTAAAGCCTCTAACTTGAGAGCCAAACCACCATCTATAGCGTAGTTTTTAACTTTGTCCAAAGTCCAATATCAGTGAGTGACGGCAATAAAGCATTTACCTTGATGTTGTAAGCCGCCAACTCACCACGGAGAGCTTGAGTGAATCCGATAATCGCAAACTTAGTTGCCGAATAGGTAGCCATCGTCGGAGCCGACACCTTACCCATGAGGCCAGAAACATTAACGATTCTGCGATCTCGCTGTACCGCAATGTTTCCACTACGATTGTAATTGCATCATTGGAACAGACAAATATGATATTTTCGTTTTGAGTTAGAGGTAATTACTTGCCGCTCAATTCAGCCGTTAGGATTCAGTCATCTGAAATGAGTAAGTAGGTTGACTGTTCAAAAAATGCCTAGATGTATGAGAGATTGAATGATTTATAACCTTAACAAAGATTTAAGTAACCTAGTTTGTTTTACAATAAATAGCCTATTCCAAAAAATGGATACCTAGCAATCTGATGAATCTTTTTCAATCTCACATACCTTCGATCGCTGCTAGTGTCGTTGTTGGCGGTGTTGTCATAGCTTCGGGGGGATCGATGCTTCAGTCAGGAGTTGCCGCGATTGCCACGGGCGCAAGCGGTTACGCAACATCAGCCTTGGTGATCCAAAAGATCGAATCGCAGCGAGATCGCCTAAAGCGAGATGTCGAACAACAAAAACGAGCTTTACCTTTTGGGACAAATTTAGAGTATTTGCAAAAGCAGCAAGAATTATTACAACAAGGCGTTGCCGATCTAAAGCAACAGGAATCTGAATTACAGGAAAGAGTGCGATTAGTTCAGCAAGATCTGCCCAATCTTGAAGAATTAGAGCAACGTCAACAGAAAATCGGGGAGCTAAAAACTCAAATTAGTACGGGTAAGGGACAATTAAAGGCGATCGCCGATCAGATTGCTGACCGTGAAAAGCAACGGGATGGTTTGCAGGAAGTAACTGCTCAATTTTTGCAAAAGCAAGAGGCGGTGAAAATGCTAACGGAGCAGATTCGGGAACTCAATCAAAAAACCGCAGAGTTGGAGCTTTTTCGGAGTACCTATGATGCTTTAAGGACTGATGCTGAAAATCTTGCCGCTAAAGAACAACACTTAAAGTCAGAATTGCCTCGTCTTGAGCAAGAGCGCGATCGCATTTTGACAGAAATTGGCACGATGGAATCAAGGGCGCAGCAAGTTGATGCTTTGAGAGTACAAATCGAAAATTCAGAAGCAGTGTTGCGGGCTAAACGTTCTGAGTTAATGAGTCTAATCCGACAAATTGAGCAGTTAACGTCTGAGAAAAATCAGCTAGAGGTTGAAATTGATCTCAAAAAGAAAGAAATTAGACAGCAAGAGATTAAACTCAGAGAAATTCATGCAGAAATTCGTAAGGCAAAAGAAAATCTAGAAGAAGTTGCGAGTGGAGTGAAGCAAGCTTTTCAATCCTTAGAAGAGCCGATTGAAATTGAAGCCGTTCAAGTCCGTAGTTTTGCCAGTGAAATCGTATTTTTATCAGCTTTCAAACAATATTTAACTAGCAAAGGTTTAGTTTTTCCTGATCGGATTATCAACGCTTTTCATACTTCTTTGAAGGTGCAAGATATTTCTGCTTTAGTGATTTTGGCGGGAATTAGTGGTACTGGCAAAAGTGAACTACCCCAAGCTTATGCCGAATTTGTCGGTGCGCCATTAGTGATGTTACCTGTGCAGCCTCGTTGGGACTCACCGCAGGATTTACAGGGTTTTTATAACTACATTGAGAAAAAATATAAACCTACGCCTCTAATGCGCCATTTGTATCAGCATCAACATCAAAATAATTTGAAAGGTCGGATGGTTTTGGTATTGCTGGATGAAATGAATTTGGCAAAAGTAGAATATTATTTCAGCGATTTTCTCTCTAAATTAGAAACTAGAAGAAATAAGAAAACTTACTTAGAATTAGACGCAGGTAGCCTCCCTCTAACTAATGAACAGAAGCAGATTGTCATCCCTGAAGAATTTTTGTTTGTAGGTACGATGAATGAAGACGAAACTACGCAATCACTTTCTGACAAAGTATTAGACCGTGCTAATGTACTTACTTTTGGTCGTCCTGCCGCTCTCACACTTGGCGGTGGCAAGCAAACTAAGCCCCCAATTCCTAAAGAATATTTACCTTGGGATGCATTCCAAGGATGGACAAAAGATCCAAATGGTAGCCCTGTTTTAACAGAAAAAGTTCAGAAATATGTTGATCGCGCCAATGACATTATGGAAGCCTTGGGCCGTCCCTTTGCTCATCGAGTTTATCAAGCATTTGCTAAATATGTGGTTAATTACCCCAATGCTGAACACGATGATGCGATCGCGAATCAGGCGATCGCCGATCAATTTGGACAGAAACTTTTACCGAAATTGCGCGGTGTGATAGTTGAAGAATCTAAAGTCGAAAAACAGCTAAATGATTTGGAAAACCTACTTTCCGAGTTAGGAAATGAGTAACCGTTCCAAGGGTGCACGAAAAAAAAGGGAGCAGGAGAGGCAAAGTAGGGTAAATTAAAAAAGATGAAAGCAAAACCGCTAGAAGAAGAAAATGTCATAGGCAAGGATTGGTTAGAAACACCAATGTCCGTGCAGGAAATCGTGATGACATTAAGAGCGGATAACCAAGAATTAAGAGCAGAGAACGGCATATTAAGACAGCGACTAGAGTTACTGGAAGAACAAGTGAAGCAAAACAGCCAGAATTCATCACAGCCACCGTCCAAAGATGGATTCGGGAAAAAGAGTGCCGTAGAAAGTTTAGAGAACAAGGAAGAGAAACGGAAACGGGGCGGACAAACAGGACACAAAGGACATGAGAGACACTTATATGAAGCAAGTAAGTGTGAAGAAATTCACGAGCATCTACCCGAAATCTGCAAAGTGTGTGGAAGCGCATTAAGTGGAGAAGACGAAGCGCCCTATCGGCATCAAATAGTAGAGATACCACCACTGAAGATGCAGATCACCGAGCATCGGTTACATGAACTAGAATGCCAGCATTGCCGCCAAAAGACGCGGGCGAAATTGCCGATCAATGTATCAGCATCGAGCTATGGGGAAAGGTTATCCGCATTGGTAGCATGGTTTAGTAGTGACTATCGACAAAGTCACGGACAACTGCAACAAATGCTGAAACGGCTATTTGGGATCGAGATATCGAGAGCAAGTATTAGCCGTCTACGCACAGAAATGAGTGATGCATTAGCATCGATAGTAACCGAAGCACATGAATATGTGCAATCGCAGCCACAGATGCACAGCGATGAAACTGGTTTTGTGCAAGGCAATTGCGACGGCAATAATCCTGAGAAAAGCAAAGCGTGGTTATGGGTGTTAGTTACCAAATATGTGAGTGTATTTAAGGTTTTCTTAAGCCGAGCTAAAGAATCAGCGCAGGAGATGATTGGGGAAACTTATGCAGGTATTGTCATCTCAGATCGTTACAGTGGCTATACAGGATTGGATGTAAGTCAGCGTCAAGTTTGTTGGGCGCATCTAAAGCGTGATTTCACCGCCATGTCAGAACGCTGCGGTATTTCTCAGAAGATTGGGCTGGCGCTACTCAAACGACAGAGACGCTTATTTCACTGGTGGTATCGAGTTCGTGATGGTACGCTTAGTCGCGAACAATTTCAAATTATGGTCAATGCTTTACGACAGGGATTTAAGACTGAACTCGAATCGGCGGCGGCTTTACCGATTTCCCGTAAGGAAAAATCGCCCCTCGCCAAAACTGTTCGTACTTGTCAGCAAATTCTCAAACTTGAGCCATCGCTTTGGACTTTTGTTTTTATAAACGATATTGAACCGACGAATAATGCGGCGGAGCAAGCTTTGCGTCCTGCTGTAATTTGGCGGCGTACTAGTTTTGGCAGTCAATCGGCTTCGGGCAGTCAATTTGTCGCACGTCTGCTCTCGGTTGTCGTTTCTCTCAAAGCTCAAGGTCGTGATGTCTGGGATTTTCTCACTCTTGTTTCTCGTTCGGCTAGATTTGATCTTCCTCTTCCTTCTCTTCTCCCTCTATCCCCTTGAACGGTTAC
>JAJAZG010000130.1 GCA_026785865.1 Pseudanabaena sp. CAN_BIN31 | reverse complement strand
ATATTAACCTTGCCTGCTCCTCTGGTCAGATCCCAATCAATCGTAAAAGCGACATTTCCTCTATTCCCATCTTTGTCAGCATTAGCGGTCTCGATCGCTTTTTTAAGTTGTTCGGGATTTGGGGGCGTGGCGATCGCTGCGAGGTTAGGTAACGCGACATTTCCTTTGCCATTCATTTGCAAGCTTTGATTGTTGAGATCAGTAATTTTCCAATTACTATCGATCTGCACTTGACTGAGCGAAACTAATTCACCTTTAGCAATAGTTTGAACTGTGATCTGGGCATCTTTAAAAGCTATTGTCCGCAAATCAATGAAACCATCTCTAGTTTGTCGTTCTGGCGGCTTGATTTCAGGGAGTTGCAATAAACCTGTAGCATCCTGCTTAAGAAATATCTGCGGCTGCTCGGCGATCGCATCTAAAGTGATTTGGCGACGGAGCGCGTAATTCCAAATATCGAATTTAACTTCGATCGCCTCAACCACTAAAAAATTTGATTCTTTATCGGTTGGCGGGATAATCGATCTGCCAAACCGCATACTCGAAAGCCCAACTCGTTCGACCTTGCCTAGTTGTAAGGGGCGCTTGAGAGATTTGGTTAACTCGGATTGCAAAAGCGGCGACAATTCCACATTAAGAAAGTAGCGTCCATACCAAAAAGCACCTAAGCTGGTTGCAGTAACTGCGATCGCCAGTCCAACACCTACGCGCCCCAAATTTTTGGCAAACGTAGAGTCGCTTGGTCTCTGCGGCGGTAGTTGAGCCTGTCCCACAATTTTTCACTCCATTGATGCCCACACGACACTATTTTACATATGTTCGCCTGATCGCGGCTCACAATTTTAAAAGCCTTGTTTAAAGACATACACAGACAATGGGCTTAAGCCCATTGTTCTTAACCGCTTTACTCTTAAGGTGATGCTATGTATCTAACCAAAACGATAACCTTTACCATACACAGTATTTATTAGCGAAATTGGGCGATCGCGATCAATTTTGCGCCGTAATAATTTGATCTGCGCTGCAAGTGCATTGCTCGTTGGCACATCTTCGCCTTCTTTCCAGAGATGTTGCGAAATTTGTTCGTGGCTAAGTAATTGATTAGGATGGAACATAAAATATTCTAAGAGTTGATATTCTCTCTCGGTTAAGGCGATCGCTATTTGTTCTCGATATACGACTTGATTATCGCGATCAAGTTCCAAATCTGCATAATTTAATCGATTCGGCTCGCTAGCGATCGGGATGCGGCGCAGTAAGGCGCGGACTCTGGCGAGTAACTCTCGCAACTCAAAAGGCTTTACGAGATAGTCATCGGCTCCACTATCTAAACCCATCACGCGATCGTCGAGGGTGTCTTTGGCAGTGAGAATGAGAACGGGGGTATTGTCTCCCTTCTGGCGCAACTCGCTACAAATCTCGACTCCCGATTTTTCAGGCATCATCCAATCCAAAATCAGCAGGTCATAATCGCCTGTCTGAGCCAATTCCCAACCGCGATCGCCACTATTCGCGCTATCGACCACATACCCCTGATTTGTCAAAATCCGTTGCAGTGGCTGAGCCAATTCTTCTTCATCATCTACTAACAAAATTCGCATAAGTTCCCATTAATCGTCTATAAATTCTGCGTTAACTATACTATCGCGATCGCTTTTTGAGGAATGTAGTGATAATCAACGCAAATCTTAAAAAAATAGGTTCTTGAGATATAATTTCAAAATATCACGCATTATGTTGAGGTTTTATGCCCGTAATTACGATTCGTGAAGGTCAGAAAACTGAGACGGGTTCTAAGTCTAGTTTTACGGCGACTTTGAGTTTTGATGGACGGGTGAATTTTCAGGTTGAGGTGCAGAGTCCCTTTGGGCTTGCTGAAGAAGCGAGTCTGGAGTGGTATTTTGAGGATTGGTTGCGGTTTCCGATGTTGGATACGGTGAGAGCAAATGCGGCGGCGGCGAGTGTTAGGGCTTATGGGGAGAATTTGTTTCAGCAGATTTTTGAGTCGCAGCCTAGAGCCTATGCAGAATATTTCAATTTGCGGGGAGATTTGGAGAATTGGCGGATCGAGATTGAGGGGAGTAGTCCAGAGTTTCAGGGTTTGCATTGGGAGGCGTTGCGCGATCGCGATTTGCCGCGACCTTTGGCGGTGGATTGTGTGATGGTGCGAAAGAGTACGGCTCCGACGGCAGTGGCATCAGTGATGCTACCGAGTCCGACGATTAATTTGTTGATGGTGACGGCGCGACCTTCTCGCAATGATGTGGGGTATCGCACGATTTCTCGTCCGTTAATTGAGGCTTTGGAAAATAGTCAGTTGAGGGTAAAGGTAGATTTGTTGCGTCCTGCGACCTATGAAGCTTTGTCGAGACATTTGGAAGAAAAAGGGGCGGGTTATTATCACATCATTCATTTTGACGCGCATGGAGCGTTGTTGACCTATAAGCAATTTAATCCATCTCCTGCTGACCTCAAACCTGATTCTAATCTAAGCAATCCGCTTACTTTTAAGGAAAAAGGACGATATGGCAGACCCCAAATTTCGCCATACGAGGGGGTGAAAGCGTTTGTGACGATGGAAGGGGATGAGGAGGATCGGGCGGATTTCGTGGAGGCGACGGAGTTGGCGAAATTGCTGACGGGGAAAAAGATTCCTGTGTGCATTTTGAATGCTTGTCAGTCGGGGAAGCAATTGGGGGCGGAGGCGGTGCTGGCGACAGGTCAGGCGGAGGACTATCGCGAGACGAGTTTGGGTAGTCGGTTGATGGCGGCTGGTATGCAGATGGTGGTGGCTATGGGTTATAGCGTCACGGTGACGGCGGCGAAGGTGATGATGGCGCAGGTCTATCAGGATTTGTTTCGGGGGAAGGGGCTGGAGGAGGCGATCAGGTTGGGGCGCTTTGAGTTGTTTAACCTCAAGGAGCGACGGGCTTATTTTAATCAAACTATCGATCTTGAGGATTGGTTGTTGCCTGTGGTCTATGGCAATCGCACGGTGAATTTTAATCTGCGGGAGTTGTCGCCACAGGAGGAGGAGGCATATTTTGAGGCGGTGGGGCAGCAGTTTGAGTTTGTGCCGCCTGAATATGAGTTTGTGGGGCGGGATTTGGATATTCTCAGGATAGAGAAGGCGCTGGTGCGGCAGAATATGCTGCTGTTGCAGGGGATGGGCGGTACAGGCAAGACGACGCTGCTCAACTTTTTGCGGGAATGGTGGGAAAAGACGCATTTTGCGGACAAGATTTTCTATTTTGGCTATGACAACAGAGCATGGACGCTAGAGCAGATTTTGTTTGCTTTGGGATCGCAGGTGTATGATCGCTTTAAGATGGGCAATTTTCAGGCGATGAGTCAAGTCGCGCAAATGGAGAAGATGGTGGCGCTGTTGTGGGGTGCGAACCATATTTTGATCTTGGATAATCTGGAGTCGGTGACGGGGCAGGAGTTGGCGATTCAGAATACTTTGCCGCAGCCTGAGCAGGATAAGTTACGGAGGTTCTTGGCGAGGTTGGCAGGTGGGAAAACGCGGGTAGTGTTTGGGTCGCGCAGTGGGGAGGAATGGCTGAAGGATGCAACGTTTAAGCAGAATGTCTATGGGTTGCGGGGGCTAGACCCTGAGGCGAGGACGCTATTAGCAGAAAGGATTTTGGAAAGTCATGTACCGAGAAAGGCGGCGGTGTTGCGGTTGGATGAGGATTTTGGGCGACTGATGAAGGTGTTGGCGGGGTATCCGTTGGCGATGGAGGTGGTGTTGCCAAATCTGAAAACCCAGTCACCGAGCGAGATTTTGGTGGCGTTGCAAGCGGCAGATATTGATTTGGATGTGGAGAGTGAGGATAAGACTAAGAGTATTTTGAAATGTGTGGAATATTCCCACAGTAATCTTTCGGAATCTGCTCAAAAGTTATTGCTCTGTCTTGCGCCGTTTAGTAGTTTTATCGATCGTCAGGATTTACCGAACTACGCAGAGGAATTGCAGAAGTTAGAACCGTTTCGGGATTATGATTTTGCGAATTTTGATGACGCAATTCAAGAGGCGATGCATTGGGGTTTGTTGGAGGCGATGGATGAGGGAAATCGCTTGCTGACGATTCAGCCTGTGTTTCCCTATTTCCTGAAAACGAAGTTAGCGAGTTTGGATGAGGTGACGCGCAAGGCTTTGCAAGAAGGATTTAAAAATCACTATCAAGGTTTGGCAAGTTTATATAATCAGTTGATGGAATCGAAAGATCCGCAAGAACGCCAGCTAGGGATATTCCTCTGCCGATTGGAATACGAAAATCTCTACAATAGACCTCTTGCAGAACTGATTTCATGGTAGAGTAACGGGTTTGGTTAATCTCAGCTATATCCAAGTCATAGTTGTAGATTGAGCCAATCAAACAGCAGAAAAGCCTAAATCAAGCCAACCCATAACTGTATCACGTT
>JAJAZG010000129.1 GCA_026785865.1 Pseudanabaena sp. CAN_BIN31 | reverse complement strand
TGCACCCATGAGGCAAGCATGGCGGCTGTTTTGCCATTTTGTTGAGAGGTGACGATAAACAAACCGCTAGGAATTGCGCCGATCGCGGCTCCGAGTTGTTCATCTTGGGAAATGTTGACGGTCATGAGCTTAGTAAGTTATAAAAAATTTATTTCAGCTTAACTTACCAAACAAAAGGCGACGCAATGCGCCGCCTTTTGTTAATTAAATATAAATTTAGACGTAAGCAGTCTGGAAACCCCACCAGAGTAGGAAGCCGATCGCACTCAAAACGACAATGCTAGATAGCACAATTGACAAAGGGCTATCGGCATTCTCAAATTTCATGATGCCGCGATTAAAATCTGTCATGTGACCAAAACCTAACTAAATTATATGGATTACTCAAACAAAGCAAGCTTAATATATCTTAACTCTTATAGTAATCTTGCAAAAGTAATCAAATCTCTGGCAATAGGCTCTGTAGGATAACAAATTGTCTATGAATCAATGGCTTCATGTTTTTTGGCTACCGTCTAAGCCCGTTACAAAGTTAAAAGAATTACCCCAAGATGCAGGCGTGTATTACATTACGTCTATGTGGGTTGTGCTATATGTTGGTAAAGCAAAAAACCTTCGCAATCGTTGGAAAACTGACCACCATCGCTACCAGCAGTTCAAGCTTTTACATTTATTTGGCAGATTGCATTACAAAGTCTTATCGATTAAGCAAATAACCGCTTACGAAAAAGCTGAGATCGTAAAATTACGCCCTGCGTGGAATGGCACAGCTAGAGTGACATTTTGGGATCTGTTGTGTTTATTTGTGGCAGTTTGGGGACGTGTTATTGTTTACGCTGCATTGTTATTGTTCGCGATCGCCGTTGTCATCTACTTGCTATTGCAATCTTTATAATCAAAGTCATGTTTTTAACACAAAGATCTTTAAAAAGTCGATTTCAGGCTATTTTTATAAGTATTTTACTAACTGCGCCGCTAAATTTTGCCGATCGCTTAGAAATATTGCTCAAATCAGTGATTAATGACTCGCTAAGCAGTCTAGAACTGATAAACGAAATAGACCTAACCATAGTCGCGATCGCGATCGCCGCGTATTGGCATCAAGACTTGCCAGAAATGCGATCGCGAATATTAGATTTACAAAATTATTACAAAGCTGATATTCAAGAATTGGTATTAGCCTATGCGATCGCCTATGCTTGTCGCGAAGAACTACAACCGCGATTATTTATAAATCAGATATGTGATGATTTTAATCAAAGAAGAGCGCTGAGCAGCGATCCCCAGTCTCAAAGACATTGCTTAGATCAATTACAACTTGCTCAAGAATTTGTTGATCAAGGTGCAAGTGCGATCTATGCCCATAGATCAGGACTATCCGAAGCGATTGCCAGCAGTTTGTATTATTTTTTAAGTACGCCCCATAATTGGAGCATCATCAGCGATCGCGCCCAAAGGCCTTGGCTAAGAAATCATCAGCAAGTTATTGTGCAATCAGGCGCGATCGCGGCAGCTTATTTAGGTGAAATTGGGAATCCAGATCAACACAATCCAGAAATTTTTATCAAAGGTAAAGTAATAGGCGATCGGCTGTGGGCAGAATGGGCTGGAGTTTTTGATGCTAAATTAGATAAATAACCCAACGGAGATTGATATATGAAACTTATTGCGATTTTGGTATTAGCCGCCTATATATTTGGCGTTGTGAAATTTTGGCAAGGTTTTCGCCGTACCGACTTTTCTGGCAATCAAATCGGACTAGCCTTGCTCTGGCCAGTCCTGTTCGTGATGAATGGTAACTATCGCAAAAATTTTGTTAAAGCACTCAAAGGCTCGTAATGAATTGGTGGAAACGACTCAGAGCCAATCCCCTCGCTTGGATTGGGATTGTGATTTTAACGACTTTTTATGGATTGGCATTATTTGCTGACCTCGTGACACCCTATGGGGTCAACGAGTCAGTCAAAAATGGCAATTTACTTCCGCCTACAGAAATACATTGGCGCGATCGCCAAGGACAATATATTGGCGCTCATGTCTATCCGACAACTCAGGGCAAAGTCGATATGGAAACAGGCGATCGCGCTCTGATTGTTGACTATGACAAACCCTCACAAATTCGGCTTTTTGATGGCGGGCATTTATTTAGCACTACCAGTACCGCCCAATTAAACCTACTCGGAACCGATGATCAAGGAAGGGATCAGTTGACCCGCTTACTACATGGGGGCAGAATTAGTCTGTCCATTGGCTTTATTGGGACAATTATTTCCTATACAGTTGGTTGTCTTGTCGGTGGTATTTCTGGCTACATTGGCGGATGGCTTGATGTAGTTTTGATGCGTTTTGTGGAAATTCTGATGTCAGTCCCCTCAATTTATTTGTTAGTAGCATTAACTGCAATTTTGCCACCACAAATCAGTAACACTCAAAGATTCGCTTTAATCATAGCTATTATTTCGTTTGTGTCATGGGCAGGGCTAGCCAGAATTATCCGAGGACAAGTCCTATCCATCAAAGAACAGACGTTTATTCTGGCAGCTCGTGCATCAGGTGCAAGCCCATTACGCATCATTATCAATCATGTCTTACCGCAAACCATCACATTTATTGTCATTTCGGCAACCCTCGATATTCCCCGATTTATTGTCGTTGAAGCAGTCTTAAGCCTTGTGGGACTCGGTATCCAGCCGCCCGACCCATCATGGGGTAACATGCTGTCTCTGTCCACAAACGCCTCGATTGTGATCCTCCAACCTTGGTTAGTATGGGTTCCTGCGTTGGCGATCGTGTTGACGGTGCTATCATTTAACCTCTTGGGTGATAGCTTGCGAGATGCCCTTGATCCCAAAAATGTTAAGCAGTAGGGTTTTTACAAAAAAATTCTCAATAGTCTCAAAATATATCGCTAAAATATCTATGTAATATAGATGGTATGAGACTAAAATTTAGGCTATTTTGTATTGTTGGTGACGAGTTTTTGCTCTTTCGTCATGTCAATCCGAAAGCTAGCATCAACAAAATAGGAGTATATTCAGCGTGCAGTACTTAGCGGAACTTCAAAAAACTCAAGCAGCTTTTGGATTAGGTGGTAATGCTTCAGTCCGTTTATTAGCGCGTAATACGGGTGAAAATGTTTGGCAACCGATTACTAATGAGCAGGTTTTATCGGTTCAAGATTCTAGTCAGGCAAAAGACTTTAAAGACGGTCAGATGGTTATTGCCGAGATCACAGGCAGTAATCAGGTGCAGAGTATCCAAGAGGCTTCTAGAAAAATTGTCAACATTTTGCAGGCTTTTGCGCGATCGCAAGATAAGTATAAATCCGCCGAAGAAGAAGTCGAGCAGTGGAAGCAATCCCTTACTTTTCAGGCTCAAGAGTTGCACCGCCGCGAGCAGGAATTAGAACAAAAGGATCTAGAGCTAGAACATCTTGATGCTAGAAGGCAAGAGATTGAGGAATTAGAATCCAAGGTTGACAAAGAGCGCAGTGAAATTGAGCAATTGCGTAACAATATTGAAGTAGAGCGTGGTCATTTTGAAGCCAAAGCCGCAGCTTTAACAGTCGATCAAGCCGAGCACATCAAAGGGTTGATTGGTCAATTATCAACAAATTTTACAAACCCAGATGCGCTTAGGGATAAAATTTATAGTGCCGTCGATCTGATTAATAAACGACAAGAAATACTGACAGCTTTTTGGCAAGGTTTGGATGGGCTTAAAAATGAATCTGAGAAACAAAAAGGAATTCTCGGTAAATCAACAGAAGAACTTAATATTCGCAAAAATCAATGGCAGCAAACTCAAATTGCTTTAGCAGATGCTCAGGCGGAGCTTAAGGCTCAGCGAGGCATTCTTAAGCTGCAAGAGAACAATATGGCGATGTCTAGAGTGCAACTTGAAGCTCAAATCGATCTCTACGAGCAAACATCTAATGCGATCGAGTCGTTTGGGGGACCAGGCAGTACAGAAGTACTTAGCCCAGAAGAAGAAAGTCGTTTGCAGTCAATGTCGATTGAAGATCTAGAGTCAACAATTAAGGCTCTTCAGTCAGATTTCGATAAATTAGTAAATTATGTCAGCGCTCAAGAGGATGAGTTAGCTGGACTAGAGGGTGAAATTGCTGACTTCCAAAGTCAGGTCGAGACATCTGACCAGTTTGCGCGGATTGAGTTAGAAAGCAATAAAGAATTTGCTGAAGAACAATATAAGCTTCTGGAAGAAAGTGTTTCAGG
>JAJAZG010000128.1 GCA_026785865.1 Pseudanabaena sp. CAN_BIN31 | reverse complement strand
TTTTTTTGCCCAAAACAATTTAAAAAAATAAAACCAAAAAAATAAAATATTCGGGGGGTACCCCTCACCCAAATAAAAATTCAAAAAAAAAACCCACATGATGTGGGCCCCCCCCCCCGCGCGCCACAATCATCTTGCAACTTAAAGGCACATCAGCTTAATTTGGGTAAGTTAAGTTAAGTGCCTAGCGTTAGAATCTCGACAATTGCTTGGCAAAGTCTATTTGGAAGAATCTGCATGAATAACGATTTACCGCTACCAAGACTACTTTTAGTTAAATCGCCTTCTATATCTGAGCCAATGACAGAGATTGATGAGTTGGATGAATCCGAAGAGAGTGCCGCGCAACGCACTGCTTCTTTTCAAGTTGCTACAAACTTACTGCTTAGTTTTAAATATGCTGGACAAGGTGTTAGTTACGCTTTCCGTACACAGCGCAATTTTCGCGTTCACCTAATCATTGGCGCGATCGCCTTATCTTTGAGTCTTTATTTCCAACTTTCGGCTGTTGCGTGTTCGGTTATCAGTTTGACGATCGCTTTAGTTTTGGTACTGGAGTTGTTAAATACAGCTTTAGAGGCAGTCGTTGATTTGGCAGTAGGGCGAGAGTTTCACCAGTTAGCCAAAATCACTAAAGACTGTGCGGCTGGTGCAGTGCTGATTGCGGCGATCGCGGCTTTGCTAATTGCTAGCGTGTTATTACTGCCCCATATTTTGCATCGCTTGACATTTATATAAAACCCAGATAAAGAAAATGGCGTGCTTTGCACGCCATTTTCTTTAGGCGTTAGCTAGCCCTTGCTGACGTGCCACGGCATGAACGGCGGCGGCAACGGCATGGGAAACACGGGGATCAAATACTGACGGAATGATAAAGTCGGGTGCGAGATCGCTGCTGCTGACTAGAGAGGCGATCGCCTGAGCCGCCCCTAAATTCATCTGCGTAGTGATTTGAGTAACCCTTGCATCAAGCGCACCTCGGAAAATCCCTGGGAAAGCAAGCACATTATTAATTTGGTTCGCATAGTCACTGCGACCTGTCGCGATGACGGCAACATCATTGACCACTAGTTCAGGCTGAATCTCAGGATTGGGATTTGCCATCGCAAAAACAATCGGCGCAGGAGCCATACTCCGCACCATCTCAGGCGTAAGTGCGCCCTTGACACTCAGACCGATAAACATATCAGATCCTTTGATGACATCTGCGAGAGAACCACCTTCAGCGCTGACAAACTCTAATTTTTCAGGAGTAAGGTCAGTGCGATCTTTGCTGATGCAGCCCTTAGAGTCACACATGGCGATCTTGGTTACGCCTGCTTCACGCAACAATCTTGCCACGGCGATCCCCGCCGCACCTGCGCCGTTCATCACGATTCGCACTGTATCAATTGGTTTAGCGACAACTTTGAGAGCATTGATTGTAGCCGCGACGACCACGATCGCTGTGCCATGTTGGTCATCATGATAAACAGGAATATCTAATTCGGCTTTGAGGCGTTTTTCGATTTCAAAGCAGCGTGGAGCGCTAATATCTTCGAGGTTTACGCCGCCAAATCCTGGGGCAATCCGTTTGACGGTTTCCACGATTTCATCGACATCTTGAGTATTCAGACAGATCGGGAAAGCATCTAGTCCCGCAAATTGTTTGAATAGCATTGCCTTGCCTTCCATAACAGGCATGGCGGCTTCGGGCCCAATATCGCCTAGTCCGAGAACTGCTGAACCATCGGTAACTACCGCGATCGTATTGCATTTGATCGTGTAGTCATAAACTTTACGCTTGTCTTCAGCGATCGCCATACAGACGCGCCCCACACCGGGGGTATAAACCATAGCGAGATCGTCTTGTCCTTTGACAGCAACCTTGGATTCGATATGAATTTTGCCGCCTTTGTGAATATTAAAAGTGCGATCGTAAATATCGAGGACGCGAATTTCTGGGACAGCCTTCACGACTTCGATCAACTTGTCCATATGCTCAGTGCTGGAAGCATTTACCGAAATATCGCGCACCGAAATTTTGCGAGTCTGCTGGATCAGGTCAATCTGTCCAAGATTCCCTCCCGCTTCAGCCAAAGCGCTAATTACAGAAGATAACGTTCCTGCGCGATTGAGGAGTTGTACGCGGATGGTCAAGCTAAAGCTGGGATTAGGTGTTAGGTGTTTCATCGGGAGAAGTGAAGAGAAAGTTCATGAAAGGGGATAAATTAGGCAAAACCTGATCTAACTCGTTTGATGCAATATTAGCTGATTGCTTGTTTACTTTGCGTTACAAATCACACGGTTACGCGAAAGTAAACAATTTGTGTAGCCCATTTTTTTACTTTTTAGAGTATTTCGGTAATGCTGTTGAAATACTTTTACTTGAGAAGTGAATTGACCATTGTTGCATTGTCTGATGCCATTAAACTATGGTTATCATGAAAAACACAGTTTTGGAAAATCTTGTTAGTATAACTTTTGGGGATAGGCTTGTCTCCATACTGGATATCACCTGCGTTGGGAAACTTAGAGTCAATTTCCAAGACAAAATCTAAAATTCGATTTTTTACAGTGTCTAATACTTCAACAAGAGAACTAACACAGACTTCTCTCCAAGCTGATATACAATCTATGTTAGTTAATACTTTTGGTTGTAATACGGCAACATCATCAAGAGTCCAAGGCGTATGAAGTATCAGTTTGTTACCACTTTGTTGAACTAAACTTTCTATGGATTCTACTCCTTATCGAATACAGATAGTTCTCATCAACTCTCGATATTCTTCAGGTAGAGAAAGTGATGGTATAGGAATATTCTTTGCCAGACAGCCAGGTATTCCTATAAAAGATCCATAGGAATCGACTTCTCTTAAAATCCTATATTCTGGTATATTATCATTCGGTTTATAGCCATTAAGTTCTCGATTCACCCAATATTTGAATTCCTGATGATCCAACCTGAATGCTAGAACTTTTGCTTTTCGCAGGATGTCAGCAAGCCTAAATGATGGATTTGTTATCGCTTCTTGTATATCTCTAAGTAAGCTCATGAATTTTTCTCTCTGTTGTTTTTAACCATTACATTGAAAAATCATCCCAGTCAATTTTTTGCCTCAAATTATTGCCCTGCTTATAGGACAAACAGCCCTCGTGGTGTAACCTACCAACGACAATTCCAGAAGCAATATCGATCGCAAAAGCAAACTTAGCGATCGCATGATCATCAAACACTTTCTCATTGAGAAACTCCTGTAAATCCTGCTTCGGAATCAAGAAATTTGCGGCAAACTTATCAGCATCCTGCTCCATTAGATCATTCGGGTCATAATCCTTTTTCTCGTCCGTTTCAATAAACACATCGCGTTTCTTTTCCTGAAGCACATGCCCTGCCTCATGAAAGAACGTGAACCAAAAGCGATCATCACGCTTATATCTCAAACTAAGTTGAATCATTGCCTTACTAGGAGTCAGCCAACGAGTTACTCCACTAGCCCTCACCCCTTTTAGAGATGGTACTAAAGTGATCGCAACTCCCGCCGAAGCGCACAACTGCTTCACCTGAGCAATGCCCTCCTTGGGATGCTGCACGGTCAGACTGCGGATTTCCTGTAATACCTGCTTGAACTTTTCCGTCTGATAAGGAGCGCATTCGATTTTTTGGGCATCAAGTTCACCCTTTCTAAGCCAAGCATTTGTGGCAATGCGATTATCCTCAAACTTGACAGACTTACGGAAAGCAAGCGATCGCGAATTCCAATAGGTATCCCACTGCTCAGGAGAAACCACCCCAAAGAAATTCAAGACAATTTGTAACTGTTCTATCTTCTCTTTGCGCTTCTCAATCCAGTTGAGCTTTACCATCTCATTAACAGGAACGCGATCGAGCCAATCAATCTGCTGTTGCAACTGCTCCTGCTCCTGTTGGCGTGCTAAGAATTCGCGAAAATGTTGCTCACGACTGTTCCAAAAACTAGCAGGAATACCTAGAACGCGCTCTAATTGCAAAGCTGTGTCATGGGTGATCGCCGCCTTACCATTAATAATTTCATTGATTGTTTTCTTCGGTCTGCCTGTGCGATCGGCTAGGTCTGCTTGACTCATGCCGCGATCGTCTAACAACTCCAATAATGTCTCACCAGGAGGAGAAACATAATTTGGTAAATATTGATTTTTAACTGTGCTAATCATGGGTGTCCTCTACTCCAACAATTGTCACCGATGAGATCTTTGTCCAGTCGAGTCCACCATCAGGCTTCTTCGGTAATGGATCGTGAGATGGCTCAAAGATAAGTCGATAAGGATGATCGAGATCGAGCGACAGTTGACCAGAACGGTCATAGAGCAACTCATGACATCGCCCTGGAAAGTTTCGCATATCTTCAAGTACCTCAACGGCTCGAAGATCATCAAGTCGGCGGCGAATACGCTTAGCTCGATCTGCACCAAACTCTTTGACTAAAAGTTTTTGGTTGTTGCAGAACTTATCGATCTTTTTATTTTTGAATACAATGTCCATTATAGCAGGACTTAAGAAAATTATTCACCCATAAGGTTAACATATTTTTCAGTTAATCTAGATTAAATTAGTAAAAACTGTATAGATGCAGCTATAAATGAACCAGACTTGCTAACCTAATCGCTACAGCGCAAGCCTTTAACTCTGGCTGCTTCGAGTCAGGACAGGCTTCAGAATGGGTAAGCGCATTTGCCTCCGCATTATCTGCCCAGAGCGTACCCCAATGCATTGGCACAAATAACACACCTCGCGCGATCGCCTCAGTCACCAGTGCAGGGAATTTAGAAGACCCGCGCCGAGACTTCACTTCTACTAGATCGCCATTATTAATACCAAATTTCTTCGCATCCTTGGGATGGATTTCGATAAAGGGATTGGGATACATCTGACGGATTTTATCAATGCGTCCTGTGCGCGTCTGGGTGTGCCAATGTCCATAAAGTCTGCCATTGGTGAGGATAAACGGATACTGCTCATCGGGAGCTTCAAATACACCTTGAGAATGATAAGCGCCAAATCTTGCTTTGCGATCGCTGGTATGGAATTGCAGATCGGTGTAGAGCCGCTTATTGTGGATGTGATCTTGTTCTGGATGTTGATCGGAAGCTTGCCATTGCATCGCACCTAGTTCGGCGAGTTTGGCATGGCTGATGCCTGTCATATCACAGGGGCGATCGCGAGTCATCTTCACAAATTCTGCATGAACATCAGCAGAAGTTTGGAATTTGAATTTGTCAGCAAAACCAAGGCGGCGACCGACTTCAGCAAAAATCGCCCAATCATCGCGGGCTTCACCGAGCGGCGGCTGAAAGGCTTGACAAAGGGTGACACAGCGTTCGGAATTGGTCATTGTGCCAGTCTTCTCGCTCCATTGGGTTGCGGGAAGGAGAATATGAGCAAAAGCGGAAGTTTCAATTGGATAATATGCGTCTTGATATACGGTGAAAGGCGATCGCCTTAAAGCTGCTTTAGTCCGCACGAGATCGGGAAAACTGACGGCGGGATTGGTGGCGGCTATCCATAAGAAATCGACTTCATCGGCTTCTAAGCCACGAATTATGTCCCATGCAGTGCGTCCAACGCGATCAGAAATTTGTCCAGCTGGTAAGCCCCAAAATGTTTCTAGTTCGGCGCGATGTTGGGGATTAGCGACAAATCGATAACCAGGCAATAAATTCGCTAAACCGCCTGCTTCTCTTCCACCCATCGCGTTAGGTTGTCCTGTTAGCGAAAAAGGTCCCGCGCCTGCTTTGCCAATTTGGGCAGTCAGCAAATGTAAATTAATGATGCATTGAACTTTGGCAGTACCTTGAGTAGATTGATTGACACCCATTGACCAAATCGATAGAACTCGCGATGATTCTGCCCAATATTTAGCAGCGAGTTCTAAATCTTCAATGCTAATGCCACAGCGTCGCGCTACAAATTCGGGGGTGTAGAGTTGGGTGATTTCAGTAAATTCGGAAAATCCAGTAGTGTGTTTTTTAATGAAGTCGCGATCGCATTTTCCCCACTTCAGTAATAAATGCGCGATTCCATTTAATAGATCGATGTCTGTGCCTGGTTGAATCGCTAGATGTAAATCAGCAACTTCAGCCGTTTGAGTGCGGCGCGGATCGACGACTATCAGCTTAACGTGGGGATTCTTTTTATGATATTTACGAAAGCGATTGAAGATAATCGGATGGCACTCGGCGGTATTTGTGCCGATCGCAAATAGACAATCGGTGACTTCTAAATCTTCGTAGCAACAGGGGGGACCATCCGCACCAAAACTTTTGACGTAGCCTGAAACTGCGGAAGACATACAGAGTCTTGAGTTCGCATCAAAATTATTGGTTCCTAAACAGCCTTTAAATAATTTTTGCGCTGTATAATAATCTTCAGTCTGAAATTGTCCCGAACCGTACATACAGAGTGAGTCTACGCCTTTAGTCGCGATCGCCTTTTGCATTTGATTCACGATCGCATCAAGAGCTTCATCCCAACTAACTTGGCGAAATTGATCATCAAGAGTTTCGCGCATCATCGGATGTAATAACCGATCTTTTTGGATTGATTCGGCAATAGTTGCGCCCTTAACACAGATCATGCCCTGACTAGACGGATGAGCGCGATCGCCTCTGACTTTGAAGCGATCGGGGAATTTGGCAGTGGGATTAGTATTGGTTTCAACTACTTCTAAACCACAGCCTACACCGCAATAAGGACATAGAGTTTTAGCGATTCTGGGTGTAGTTGCTGGCATAAGGGATTGATTGGTTAGCTACTAAAAAAACCAGAACCCAAAAAGCTGTGGCGCAAGCTGCGCCACAGCTTTTTGGGTTCCTACTTAGCGAGGAGTTACTTTTTTACTGGCAAAACCTTTGACTGGATCAAAATAGCTGGCTTCTGTGAATTTTGAGTATGACATAGAGCGTAAGGCGGCGATCGGATCATTGTGATCGAATACTGAGCCATCAGCCAAAACAATTGGCTCTTTGTCTTCTTCAGCGATCGCTATGTCTAACTCCTTCGCCGCTTGCTGATAAACATCAGTAGCAAGCAAGTTGTAGATCACCTCTGCATGATTTTCGGGGAACTTGACTAATCCCCAACGCGCCATTTGCGCGAGTACCCAAAGATGTTCTTTTTTCGATGGCATATTACCGACACCAAATTGACAGAAATCTTTCTCATACTTCGCTTCCATCGTACTCACACGATAAGGCCCTGCAAAACCTGGTCGAATATAGACAGGATCGAGATTGATATATTGTGGTTTTGCCAAAGTCAGCACCACTTCATCACGATTTTCCAATGGTTCGCAGAATTGCGATGCTTCCAGCAGAGCTTTCACCACAGCAAGGTGGGTAT
>JAJAZG010000127.1 GCA_026785865.1 Pseudanabaena sp. CAN_BIN31 | reverse complement strand
AACTTGATTTGAATCATCTAGTAACGCTGTCGTTGACCATGAAATTAGTTGATGTTGTCCATTTTTTGCAATCCAATAGTTTTCATAAGAATTAGGTAAATTCTGACTGGATGAGTTAGCAAAAGTCTTATTAACTAATTGGACATCTTCAGACCGTAAAAAAATCTTCCAGAAAATCTGATTTCGCACTTCTTCGTAGTGATAGCCTGTTACTCGCTCACACTCGCTATTAAATCGAATAATCCTCCCTTCTGGATCTAGCACGATTACCATCGCTGCGACAGTATCTAGCACAGCAACAGTAAAGTCCCGTTCTTGTTCAAGGCTATGTGTCAATTGGCGACGCATATTAACTTCGCGCACAATGAAATAGAAAAATATTGCCAGCACTACTAAGGTTGACAGAAGAGTGATTAAGGAAATATCTACAGCATCGGAAATTGAAGTCTGCCGCTTTTGCAACCACTGCATCAAATTGATTTGCTCAAAAGTAACAGAAATCACTCCCATCACGATCACTATTGAAGCTAATAGCACTGCCCCAAAAGCAATTCTTTTGAGAAATTTTTTCTTAGAAGGATTAGCTTTTGTCGGTAGAGTTAAGCGACTAATTTCTGCCAAATTACGCCGAGTTTCGATCAGATAAGAAACTTGGTTTCCCAAAGATTTGAGAAAATTAATCTGAGCTTTATCTAGTTCTCTTTGCTTATAATCAAGTACGCACAAAGTCCCCAGTGGATAACCTTCTACAGTTTTAATCGGAACTCCTGCATAAAAGCGTATCTTTGGCGCATGAGTAACCACTGGATTATCAGCAAATCTCTCGTCTTCTAAGGTGTCATTTACTATAAAAATTCCATCTTGGAGAATTGCATGGGTGCAAAAAGCGATTTTCCTTGGCGTTTCTGTTGCGGTAAGCCCCACTTTTGATTTAAACCATTGGCGATCTTTGTCGATCAAGCTCACTAAGGCGATCGGCGTTTGACAAATATAAGCAGCCAGTTGCGTGATATCGTCAAAACCCTGCTCTGATTCGGTATCTAAAATTTTGCACTGATAGAGGGCGGCGACTCTTTCTAGTTCATTGGTTGGCTCTTGGGCAGGAATCATTTAAGTTTTATAATTTATTCGGTTATTTTATTTAGCAATTGTTTCCCTAAGCCTAATATAGCAACACCAATCAAGTTTTGACTAAACAAGTATTGCGATCGCGTTCTAAAGCGGTATTCCTTAGCAGTACAATGGCGATCGCTATCATTATGTCATAAGCATAAATACTCTTTTGATTTCCCTCGAATCTGTCACCAAAATCTATCATCAACCTTTGCTGTCTCTCATATTTGAGGCGCAATCTATCCATCGGCAGCATCACCAAACTGATGCTGTGCAGATGTGTACGCTGTCAAACATCAAATCAGGTCGCTGTCCTGAAGACTGCAAATATTGTCCTCAAAGCGCTCGCTATCCCACGGACGTAGAGACTTATCCTCTATTACCTCTTGATCAAGTAATCAGCCAAGCGCAGGATGCAAAGCAACATGGTGCGACTCGTTTTTGTATGGGAGCAGCTTGGCGCAATGCACCTGACGGCGAAGAGTTTGATCGCGTGCTGCAAATGGTTACAGCCGTAGCAGGGATGGGAATGGAAGCCTGTGTAACTATGGGAATGCTCCGCCCCGACCAAGCTCAAAGGCTGGCTAAGGCTGGCTTAACTGCCTATAACCATAATCTTGATACTTCCGAAAGTTTTTATCCCGAAATTATTACGACTCGCACCTATCGCGATCGCCTCGAAACCATTCAGCATGTCGCAGAAGCAGGGATTCAAGTTTGTTGTGGCGGCATCGTTGGTATGGGTGAAACTGACAGCGATCGCATTGATCTTTTGCATACCTTGGCAAATCTCACGCCACAGCCAGAGTCAGTGCCAATTAATGCGCTTTCGCCAGTTGCAGGAACTCCATTTGGTGATTTAGAGGCGATCGATCCTCTGGTGCTAGTACGGATGGTGGCGACTGCGAGGATCTTGATGCCCAAAGCCGTAGTGAGACTTTCCGCAGGACGCGATCGGCTGACCGTTTCCGATCAAGCGCTCTGTTTCCTTGCAGGTGCAAATTCGATCTTCTCCAGTGAGAAGTTACTCACCACGGCAAATCCTAATTGGCAAGATGACGCGAAGATGTTTGAGAAACTGGGCGTAAAACCAAAAGAATTTGCATAGAATCTGCCCTCACCCCCCAGCCCCCTCTCCCTAGGGGCGAGGGGGAGCAAGATTCAATATTCTCTTGTTCCCCTCTCCCTCAGGGAGAGGGGCTAGGGGTGAGGGCTTTATAAACTTCGACGTAACATTAGTAATAAAAAAGGCTCCCTTTGGGAGCCTTTTTTATCATGCGAATTCAGGTCTACCTTGTGACATGAAATGCTTTTGTGAACTCATCTCAGGTTCTCCATTCCTAGGAACCCTCTGAATATATGTTCCATCTGCTTTAAGATCCCATGCTTGTCGGTTATCGGCAATCACAATTTCAAGAATCTGCTTAAGTTCCTTTATCAAAGGGGGACTTTCAACAGGGGTAATCACCTCAACCCGCGCATCAAGGTTGCGCGGCATCCAGTCCGCACTACCAATATATACTTGCTCTTTACCGCCATTGCTAAAATAGAAGATGCGTGAATGTTCAAGAAATCTGCCAATCACACTAATGACGCGAATGCGATCGCTTAATCCCTTCACCTTCGGACGCAGACAACACATCCCGCGAATAATCAGGTCAATATTCACGCCGACTTGTGAAGCTTCATACAAAGCATTAATAATTTCGGGATCAACCAGAGAATTCATCTTTGCAATGATATAGGAAGAATAGCCCTGCTTTTGATGCTCGGTTTCGCGATGGATTAGATGTAAGAACTTTTCGCGCATATTTACGGGCGCAACTAGCAACTTGCGATATTCGCGCTGACGAGAATAACCAGTCAAATAGTTAAACAAATCCGTGAGGTCTGCGCCCAAATTATCGCAACAGCTAAAGATCCCTAAATCGCTATAAAATCTCGCTGTTTTGGGGTTGTAATTGCCAGTACCAATATGAACATAACGAACTAGGCGATCGCCTTCTTGACGCACCACCAAAGCAGTTTTGGTATGGGTTTTGAGATTCTTCAGCCCATAGACCACATGCACCCCCGCATTCTCTAGTTTCTTTGCCCAAAGAATATTATTCGCTTCATCAAATCTCGCCTTTAGCTCCACCAATACCGCCACCTGCTTGCCATTCTCCGCCGCCCGAATCAGCGCATGAACTATGGGCGAATCTCCAGAAGTTCGGTACAAAGTCTGCTTGATCGCCAGTACATGAGGATCATTCGCGGCATCTTCGATGAATCGCTGTACCGTCGTTGTAAATGACTGATAGGGATGATGAACGAGAAAGTCACCTTCTTGAATAATTTCAAAAAAGTTTTTTCCTTGTTCATATCCCTCTTTCAATTGTGGATGAGTGACCGACTTCCAAGGTTTATCCTGATGCTCAGGCATCGGCAAAAAAGCGATCGCCATGAGATCGCCTAAACCAATCAAGCTAGGTATGTCATAAACATCAGCTTCGGTAATACCCAGTTGGGTAATTAATTCCTTACGCATTTCTGGCGGTATATCGCTAGCGATTTCCATCCGCACGACTGGACCAAACTTCTGCTTACGCAACTCTGCTTGTAATGCCGAAATTAGATCATCAGCTTCTTCTTCTTCAATATCAAGTTCGGCATCACGAGTAATCCGAAATGGATAGTAATTGAGAATTTCCATCCCTGGAAACAAAGCATCAAGGTTATGAGCAATCACTTGTTCCAAAGGCACAAATGTGTGATCTTTGGTCTCAGGAATTTTCACAAACCGTGGCAACACGTTTGGTACTTTTACCCTTGCAAAGTTTGTTTCCTTAGTTTCGCGATCGCCCACAATCACAACTAAATTTAGACTCAGATTAGAAATATAAGGAAACGGATGAGCAGGATCAACGGCTAATGGTGTGAGGACAGGAAATAATTTTTCTTGGAAATAGGTCTTGAGATAACGCTGATGCTTCTTATCAATATTCTTATAATCTAAAAGCTTCACCCCATGCTTATATAACTCTAGACGAAGCGTATTTTCAAAAAACTCATGCTGCATCGCTACCAGTGGCACAAGAGCTTCCCGAATCACTTGCAATTGCGTTTCCAGATTCAGACCATCATCAGTAATAACATCCATCTGCTCCGCAAATTTTTTCTTGACCCTTGCGACTCTAACCATAAAGAATTCATCAAGGTTCGTACTAAAAATCGCGAAAAATTTAGCCCGTTCTAATAATGATGTCCGCGAGTCAATTCCTTCACTCAAGACTCTCTTATTAAAAGCAATCCAGCTTAGTTCACGATTAAAAAGATATACAGGCTGCTCAACTGACTTTTTTTGATCCTGTTTGTTAATTGACTCTGTTTCTGGCAAAGCTTCATTTGCTTCTACCAAAGATTCTGAAGTCTCTACCGACTCAACTATCGTTTCAATCGGGCTGATTTCTAAATTTGTCTTGATTAATTCTTTTTTTATTTTAGCCATACTAACAAGCCCACCATCTTTTTAAAATTATTACTCATCTACGGTCTTAGAGCAAATCGCGAACAAACAAACTACTATATTTTTGTAAAAGCCCCGCTTTGCGGGGCTTTTACAAAAAACCTGGGTTTGGTTGCGTCGCAAAGCGCTGTAATAACTAGATTAGCGAAGTATCGGTAATTGGTATGTGAGCTTAAACACTTCCAAAAATAAAGGGTAGCGCCAAGCGCTACCCTTTATTTACAAAACTTAGCCTAAAAGCGATTCGATATCTTTACGCAATTCTGCACTTTCAGGCGCAACGCTGGAAGGATAATACTTCACAACTTTACCTTGTTTATCAACTAAGAACTTATTGAAGTTCCATTGCACTTGGCTACCTGTAGTTTCAGTAAGATATTTGTAAGCATCTGTCATGCCACTACCACTCACTTTTACCTTACTAAACATATCAAAGGTGACATCGTAGGTGAGAGAGCAGAAGCTCTTGATTTCTGCTTCAGGTGCTGGTTCCTGTGCGCCAAAGTCGTTGCTAGGAAAGCCAAGAATCTCCAAACCTTGCTCTTTATATTCACGATAAAGAGATTCTAGCCCTTTGTACTGCTTAGTGTAGCCACATTTAGAAGCGACGTTAACAACTAAAGCAACCTTACCTTTGTACTGAGCGAGATCGACTGGCTGACGATCGATGTTAGTGGTTTTGAGATCGTAATATGTGGACATATTTTAGAGTCGTGTTTAGGGGTGTTTTTAGGATTGCTATAGTT
>JAJAZG010000126.1 GCA_026785865.1 Pseudanabaena sp. CAN_BIN31 | reverse complement strand
CGGCCGGCCCCCCCCGCCCCCCAACGTCTAATCTTTGGGTTTTTAGATATGATTCGGCGGGCTTTGCCCGACGAATCATATCTGGTCTTTGAATGTACAACAGCGAAGGCTGATAATAATTTTTAGCATAGGCTATCGCCTTTTATGGGATAACCCATATAAAGGTTCGTGTCCAAATCCTTTTCAATTACCGCCGTAAAAGTTTTCATAAAACTTCTCTACGATTATTTTTTCTGTTAATTTTGGCAGTTCTCTAAGTTCTAATAGCTCTTCCATACGCTTAACCTACGTTTTGCTTGACTTTAACGGATTTGAAAATTAATAAACAAACAGCTTAAAAACGTTAGCTGCGCGGTAAGTAAAAACATATAAATTACCGCTCGTTTTTTGAAAATTGTTAAAATCAAGCCGATCGCCTTGAGATCGATGATTGGACCAAAGACTAGAAAGGCTAACAACGATCCGCCTGTGAAAGTGGAAGCGAAAGACAAAGCAAAAAATGCATCTACGGTCGAGCAAATCGAGACGATCGCCGCCAAAATCATCATCGCTATAATCGAACTAACTTGCCCCTGTCCCAAATTGAGGATAATATCGCGGGGAACCCAAACTTGAATTACGGCAGCGATCGCACTGCCCATAACTAAGATTGCACCTAACTCTCGCATTTCTGCGAGGGTATTATCTAATAACAGATTTAAGCGATCGGGTAAAGATTTGGTCACAATTTGATTACCTGCGGCTGCATAACCTGATAGATCTAATGGCTGACTGCGATCTTCACCTAAGAAAAATGTGCCGACAGGAACAGCACCTGTTTTAACCTTAGGCGAGGGCAAGGCGATCGCAATATTTGGCTGCAAAATTGCTCGTAAATCCTTTTGAGAGCTAAACACTACCGCCACAATGTTTGCAATCATAAATGACAGCACAACTCGTAAAACTGCAATTTCAGGCTGATCGCGAAAGGCTGTCCAAGTTGCCCAAATCACGATAGGATTTATCGTTGGCGCTGCCATTAAAAAGCTGATCGCCACTGAGATTGGCGCACCTTGCGAGATTAGCCGCCTTGCTACAGGTACGTTGCCACATTCGCAAACAGGAAACATAAATCCTAGTAAGCTACCTGCTAATGCGCCGAGGAATGGATTTTTGGGCAAAATTGCAATTAGTTTGCGCTCGTCCACAAATATTAGTAAAGCTCCAGACAGCAAGACCCCCATCAACAAAAATGGAATCGCTTCCACAAGAAGGCTTAAAAACAGAGTAAAGGCGCTGAGAAGTTGATTCATAGTCGCGCTATTATTGAGCGCTTGGTTAACGATTTGGAGCTTACCAATTATAAACGTTTAATCGTTTTAAAAATTTGGCGAACTCTTCTCTTAAAATATAATCTTAATACAGCTAATGTTCCAGCGCCTTGCGCTGCCATAAAACCCAGATAACTTTTTGAAAGTACCGCGAAGCGGTACTTTCAAAAAGTTATCTGTTGAGGAACGGGACTAAATTATGCCTCAATGCTTAACAGGACAGCCGCCATGACCGCACAAGAACCACCCGCGCTCCCCCCAAAATCTAATGTTTCTAAAATCACGCCACCAAAGCTAGAAGATTATCGGATTCCTGTGTCTCCAGGCTATGCACTTGCTGAAGATCGTTATGTCATGTCTGCGCCTGAGTTGGGTGGTGAGTCGGCGATTTTGGCTGAGTTTGACGCGGCAGCTCGTTCTGATCAGTTTTCATTGGCATTACAGAAAATTATTCGTTGTCGTGAGAATGTCCTACCTGCATTATTAGAGCGTCTCGACAGCGATGAAGTTGCTACTTCTAAAAAAGCCGCGATCGCCTTAGGATATTTGCGATCGCCTTTAGCGATCGCCCCTTTGATCGCCGCTACCAAAAACCCGCAGCGTCAAATTTATTGGCAAGCCGCCGCCGCCCTAAGTTGGATCGGCAGTGCTGACGCGATCGCAGCCTTGGTAAAGTTATTACGTCATCCGTCAATTCAAGTCCAATCCGCAAGTGCCAAAGCCCTCGGTCGAGCCAGTTTACCTGCGGTATCACCTCTCGTTGAAGCGCTAAAACATAACGATGATATGGTTAAAGTCCATGCGGCGCACTCCCTTGGTCAAATTAGTTCGCCCTTAGCTGTCACCACTTTAATCCAAGCTCTTGCACATACCAGCAAATCAGTGCGCTTTGAATCTGCTTGGGCGCTGGGACAGATTAAATCTCCCCTATCAGCTAATTCTCTCGCGAGCTTACTCACAGACAACGACATTAGCGTGCAGTCTCAGGCTGTGCAAGCATTAAAAAATATTGGGGTTCCTGCAATTTCACCTGTAGCGAGAATGCTTACTAACTCCTCAAGTCATACCCGCAGCGTTGCCGCACGCACCCTAGGACAGATTGGCATGGAGGAAGTCGTACCACTGCTTGCCAAAGTTCTCAAAGATGATGAATATGCTTATGTCCGCTGTGATGCTGCATTAGCTTTGGGAGAAATCGGCACTCACGATGCGGTGTTTTATCTTTCGCAAGCGCTAAAAGATCGCGATCGCTCAGTCCGCAGTGCTATTTTGAGAGCCTTGGCGCAGGTAAATTCACCTGAGGCACAGGAAATTTTACATACTACGAAACATACGGTATCAATACCAAATTATTCGGTATCGAACATTGAAAATTTTGGTGAAGAATCAGACTTCACGATAATTCAGAGTTAACCAAGCAAAAAGGGGATGACGCAAAGCCTCATCCCCTTTTTGCTTGGTTTTGAGAAAATCTATAATCCCATAACCTTAGCAACGCTAGTAATGTCTGCGGCGATGCCCTTATGCAGATTGGATTCGGCACAGGCGATCGCTGTATCAGGATCTTTAATGCCATTACCCGTCAATACACAGACAATCGTTGCGCCTGAAGGAATTTGATCACTGACTTTGAGTAAACCAGCCACAGAGGCAGCGCTAGCAGCCTCACAGAAAACGCCCTCTTCACCTGCTAAAAATTTGTACGCTGACAAAATTTCGATATCAGTGACGCTATGAAATTCACCACCGCTTTCTTCACGGACTTTCAGCGCTTTTGCCCAGTTTGCAGGATTACCGATTCTGATTGCCGTGGCGATCGTTTCGGGCTGCTCAAAAATTTTGCCTGTTACCAGTGGTGCAGCTCCCGCCGCTTGGAAACCCATCATACGCGGCAACTTTTTACATTTGCCTGACGCATAATATTGCGAAAATCCCATCCAGTAAGCTGTGATATTACCCGCATTACCCATGGGAATGCAGAGCCAATCAGGAGCATCACCCATCGCCTCAACTAGTTCAAAAGCGGCTGTTTTTTGTCCTTCCAGACGATAAGGATTGACAGAATTAACTAAGGTAATCGGGAATTTATCAGACATTTCCCGCACGATCGCGAGAGCTTGGTCGAAGTTGCCATCGATCGCAATTACTTCAGCCCCATAGATCAGAGCCTGACTCAATTTACCCAGCGCGATTTTGCCATCAGGAATTAATACAAAAGCTTTCATACCGCCGCGCTTAGCATAAGCCGCCGCCGCCGCCGAGGTATTACCTGTACTTGCACAAATGACGGCTTCCGAGCCAGCTTCTTTAGCTTTAGAGATCGCCATCGTCATCCCGCGATCCTTAAAGCTGCCTGTCGGGTTAAGTCCGTCATACTTGAGCAGGACTTTGATATTGCGACCGAGCCTATGACTGAGTGCGATCGCGGGTATTAATGGAGTATTGCCTTCATGCAAAGTTACAATCGGGGTCTGGTCTGTAACTGGCAAATAATCCGCATAGCGACATATCAGTCCGGGCCAACCATTAGGAACTGTAGAGGCAGGGTAAAGATCGAGACGAGTATCAATCACGCTTTCTTAGTGGCTACAAAAAATTATGTTATTAAGCCTAGTTTAGCCCAAAATATCGATTTAGTAAGCTATCAACTTGCGATAACTTAACGCGGCTATGGCGATCCTTGTTAGGCATGATTACCAGATTAGGTGCTTGCTTGCATTGCTTCTGACAGCCCGTTTTTTGAATTTGTACGCGATCGCTAAGCCCGCGATCGCGCAATTCCTGTTCTAATTTTTGATAAACTTCTTTGCCACCATGTTGCCAACAGTCTGATTTTTGGCAGATCAAGATACAAGGTGCTTTATTCTTATTCTTGTCGGCTACAGGTTGAGAATCAGCAGATTGAGTTAATGATGGCTCTAATTTGTTTAATTCGCTATTTGGAGCATTAACCACGCTAAAAGATGAAGCTTCTAGCTTCAGAATTCCTTTTTTACGATCTAGTGTTTGCGATCCCTCAATCTTTAACCAAGAGCCAATACTCAATTTCTGATCAAAGCTTTGACTCAATGCTTTAGGCAACTTAACCCGATATTCTTGAGATGCGATCGCAACTTTCAGATATTTGACACGATCGCCATCTTTGAGAATTACCCCTAAAAATTGAGCCAAAATCTGAAAATTTGTCATTTCTGCCAATAACTTTGACATAAATTTTGCCTGATTTTAATTAATTGTCTATCTTAATAGTTGCCAATTTTTTCTAAAGATATTACTAACTCATGACGCGACGCATTGATACGTCTCACCACACTCCAAAGCTGAATTAGCTGATTTGGGCTAGAAATCTGTACTGATGAACTACCCCACCCTGCTTCGCGAGGATGGGGTTTCTAAATTCCCATCAAGCAAGGAGTGTTTTTTACGCTTCGCCGAGCCAAGTTGCGCCATCCCGCCACAATGCGTAGGGGATGGAGTAGAGCTTGGCTCTCCACGTTTGACGATGCTCGTTCCAAACACCGTAGAATCATATAAAACCCAGTTGAGCATGACTTGCGCCGCCGCCACATCTCGATCTGCTGTGTAGCCACATTGCAAACAAGTATGCACACGCTCACTGAGTTCTTTTTTCTGCTGATGACCGCAATTAGGGCAAGTTTGAGAAGGTTTTACCTTCTGAGTTGGAATCTCAATATATTGCCCACCCGCTTCAGTAACCTTGTACTCAATAGCGGAGTTAAGCATACCGATGCCAACGTCAAGCATATTGCGGTTTAGCCCAGTTTTCTGAGCCTTACGCTTACTGCCTTTCTTGGCTTTGCGAGTCATATTTTTGATGGTCAATTTCTCAGTTGCAATTAGGCTATTACCGCTAACTATATTGCTAGAAATTTGATGCATCCAATCGTCTCTTTTTCTCGCGACCTTGCGAGTAAGTTGAGACACTTTTCTTTGCGCTTTGTTCCACCCTTTAGAAGCTTTAATCTTCTTTTTACGTTCAGGGCGGCGCTTTCTACGTTTTTCTTTATTAGCTTTTTTGATGTCCTTAGCTGCTTTTGCCAAGAATTTAGGAGCGTCAATAATTGTGCCGTCACTGATTGCAACAGCATGAGTAACGCCAAAATCCAAACCAATCGCACCGTCACCAGTTTCACGCACCACCTCACAATTTACAGTGATTGATGCGTACCAATTACCATGACGATTCAGGATAGTGCAAGTAGTAGGAAGTCCCCACTGCCTTGCT
>JAJAZG010000125.1 GCA_026785865.1 Pseudanabaena sp. CAN_BIN31 | reverse complement strand
TTTCCAGTTATCTCTACCTGCACGAAACAAACGAACTAACCTGCTAGTTGGGCTTTTAAATTCCATTAACTTTTATCCTAAAAGACAACGTAGTTATTGTATGATAAAAATCACTGCAAAACTCACAAAGTCAACAGCCTAGGCTTAAGCCCCTTGTCTGCCCAAGTTGTTTCTAGATGCTATCTTAAAAAAAACCATAAAAGAGGAGTTGCACTCAGTGCAACTCCTCTTTTTAATTGATGAGATCGCGAATCACGACACTGGCAAGATTTAAGCCAAATAAAGCAGGTAAATAGGAAATAGTGCCGTAAAACGATCGCTTAAAATTACTGCCATCGGTTAACTGCAAAGAATCACGATTGACTAACTCCTCAGAATAAACCGCAATAATATTTGCATCAGCAAAACCCTTCCGCCGTAAACTTTTACGGATTTTGTAAGCAAACCGACAACAATCAGTTTCAAAAATTGGCGCAATCCTCACCTTTTGCGGATCGACACGACCACCAGCCCCCATACTGCTGGCGACTTTCACGCCATTAGTCGCGGCTGCCCCAAGAAAATAAAGCTTCGGTTGCAGACTGTCAATGCAATCTAGCACCCAGTCAAACTCAGTTGTAACTAGCGCCATCATCAGATCGGGCGTGAGAAATTCTTTAATTACTTTTAATTGGATCTCAGGATTAATGTCATGCATTCGTGCCGCCATCACATCAGTTTTGTGAATATTAATAGTGCTATTGAGAGCCACAATCTGACGATTTTTATTAGAAGCATCAACGCGATCGCCATCCACAATTGTCATTCGACCAATTCCCGCACGGCATAAAAACTCAGCAGCAAAACTGCCGACACCACCCATACCGACAACTAAAACATTGGCACATTTGAGATTATTTAATCCATCTGTACCAATCAATAATTCTGTACGTTGTAACCAATCAGTCATGTTCTCATCCGTAGAATTTGTGGAAACGATTTTGTAAATCGTAGGCTTCTCGCTCCATGAGGTTATTTTCATATTGTTGCTTAGCCCGTTTGTATTCGACAAAATATTGATAACCAAATTGATCCAAACCGCCAGTTTTGACGCATTGGCGCACATGAACCATTTCATGAACTAAAAGAGCTAATTGCCTCATATTTTCGGGATCGTAATCATCGCGTAAGTAAATGCGATCGCAATAAGTTTGGGCGATCGCCTCAACATTGCCAAAATGAACAGCAACATTGCCAAATACCCAGCGATCCATCATTTGCGCGTTGTAAACGATACTGACTCGGTCAATGTAATCAATAAAATATCGCCGTAAGTAACGCTTCTGCACGTTGTCGAGCGGTATGCTTTCACCATTTTTAGAGCGCATCGTTTTTGCGGCGGCTTGGTAAGCGATCGAGCCAGCCTGTCCCCAAGCCTCATCAGCTAAGCTAGATTTGGCTTCAGAACCAGCAAAAAACTCCATGTCTGAAATCCCGATAGTCGCGACTAGCGATAGGGTTAGCAGAAGTAAAAAAACTATTCTCCGAATGCTATTCATCGCGATTCACAGAGGTTTAAAAATTTAGTAGATAAGGTGATTGCTAGCAATCACCTTATCTACTGTAGCGCAGGCATCCTGCCTGCATGGATATAATGCAAGCGAGACGCTTGCGTTACTTTTAGCTCTTTTGATTTAGTTCATTAGAAATGATCACTATGGTGATGTTGTCGCGACCGCCGCGTAACTTGGCTGACTCGATTAGGGTTTGGGCAGCGTGCTGACAGTTACGGATGCCCTTGAGATGGTGCGCGATGCGATCGTCGCTTAGCTCCTCCGTCAAACCGTCACTACAGATCAAGAAGCGATCGCCTGGTTGCCACTCGACTTCACGGGCGATCGTTGATTTAACATCTTCACGTCCTAGACATTGCAACAACATATGTCGCCAAGGATGACTTTTAGCATCTTCAGGGTTGACTACTCCAGTTTGAATTGCTCTGGCAATCCATGTATGGTCATCGCTGATTTGTTCTAGTTTTGCGCCCCGCAGTCGATATAACCGTGAATCACCAATATGAGAGTACCAAGGCTGCTCATCCCGAAATATCAGCACAACAATGGTGGTTCCCATGTCCAATCGCACAGGATTAGCCGATTGATCCTTAAGGATTGCTTGATTTGCCTTGTTGATCGCATCTTGGATTAGCTTCTGCGGATCGCTCTCGGTATCCCACAGCGCTTCTAAGTATTCACGAATGCAATCAACCGCAATCTGGCTTGCCACCTCGCCGCCTGCGTGTCCTCCCATACCATCAGCCACTATAAAAAATCGTCCATCAGGATCGATATGGTAAGAATCTTGGTTGGCTGATCTAACACAACCTGTATCGGTTGCTCCTGCAAATAGACGCTTCATTTTAGGTGGTTCGGCTTGACGTGTTGAATTGACCTGTGCTGTCACAATATTTAGTTTAACGCCCACAGGCAAAAACTAAAGAAATCCTTTATTTTGTTTTTGTTGGCTGTAGTTACGACAAAAATAAAATAAAGATCATCGTTCGGGGCGATCAATTTTTGATAATAATTGTAATAGCGCTAATACGAAAAGGACGGCAACGATCGCCATAATCACAGCAGGAATCTGTGAGCTATTTATAAATAAAAGGGTGGCACATAAAAAGCTGACTGCACAAAATAATGAGTAAATTAAACCAATGCCGACATTACTAAGTCGCCGTAAGATGCGATCGGTTTCTTGAGATTTGACACGGACGCGAATATCGCCGCGATCGAGTTTAGCGAGAGTTTCGTCAATGCGGCGGGGTAAGGCGATCGCCGTATTCCCAACTTGGGCAGCTTGTCGTCCTAACTCACCGAGAAAAGCGGTGGACAAATTGCCTGATTCTTTAGCGTTGCCATTTTCCATAAGATTTGTTGCGTAGGGTTTTGCGACTTCCATAAAGTTAAAGCTGGGATCGAGTCCTTTGCCTAAGCCCTCAAGCGTCGAAAGCGCTCTCATGACGAATGTGAAGGTGGCGGGAAATCGAAATGGTTGGTCGTAAGTAATATCGTACAAATCATCACTGATCGCGGCCACCGATTGCTTTTCCATGGGCTGTCCCATGAAGTTATCGAGCATATACTGCACCGATCGCCTGATTGGACCAGTATCACCTGTGACTTCTAGTGCGCCTAGCTCGATTAAGGATTGAATAACCGCTTCTGCATCTTTTTGGGCGATCCCAAAAAAGGTACGTAATAATTTATCGCGAGTGATCGATTGGATCTGCCCCATCATCCCGAAATCATAAAAAATTAATTCGCCAGTGCCAGTCACTGCCAAATTGCCAGGATGGGGATCAGCATGAAAAAATCCATGATTGAGCAATTGTTCTAGATAAGCTTCTGCCCCAATTCTTGCGATCACTTTGCGATCAATCCCTGCGGCTTCAAGGGCTTCATAGTTACTGACCTTAATCCCAGGCAGATACTCCAAGGTTAGCACACGCTTTGAAGCATAGCGCCAATACACACGCGGAACAATAATGCGGCGATCGCTCCGAAAGTTTCGGCGAAAGGTATCGGCATTCTTGCCTTCGTTGAGATAATCCGCTTCTTGATAAAGA
>JAJAZG010000124.1 GCA_026785865.1 Pseudanabaena sp. CAN_BIN31 | reverse complement strand
CTTGACGCATATAACTACCCCAAACCTGTGCAGCAACAGCACTTGAGCCATTAGTTACACCTTGATCATTACCCAGCCAAACCGCTGTGACTAAGTTTCGGCTAGGGACAGCACCGACAAACCAAAGATCGCGTCCTTCATCGGTGGTTCCTGTTTTACCAACGACAGCACCTTGCGGAATCGCTGCCACTCGCCCCGTACCATACTGGACTACGCCGCGCATCATCTCTACCATCGTATTTGCTACACCAGCATCGATCGCCTGACGCGGCTTAATAAATGTACTGGCATCAAAAATGACGCGGCAAGTTTTACGATCTTTGGGATTTTGACAATCGGCGCTGTCGAGAATGCGTTTAATCGCATGAGGCTTGATGTATTTGCCCTCATTAACCACCGTGGCGTAGGCTCCCGCCATTTCAAGAATTTTTACTTCGTTGCCACCTAAAACCATGTTGCTAGTTGTATCAAGCTTGGCGGTGATCCCTAAGTTTTTTGCCATTTTGACGACATTATCAAAACCCGCTGACTCAGCAACCCTGACCGCCACCACATTCTCCGATAGGGCAAAGCCGCGATACATATCAATCATCCCACTGCCGCCATTGTGACAGCCAATAATCCCAGAAAAGGCATTACAGGAATAAGCGGTGTTAGGAGAAATTCCGCGATCGACGGCGGCGGCGTAGCTAAATAATTTAAAGGTTGAACCTGCTTGGCGCAATGCTTGGGCGGCGCGATTAAATTGGCTAACTTTGTAATCGACACCGCCTGTCATGGTAAGGAGCGAACCATCATTACTATTGACGGTGACGATCGCCCCTTGACTAAATCCGTAAGTGCCACCATCGCGAGCAACCGCATCGCGCAGCGACTCATCGGAAGCTTTTTGCATGGCAATATCAAGATTTGTCTCGACAATTAAATTGCCTTCCCTTGCAAAATTGTCGCCGAGCAACTCTTGCAGTTCATCAAATACATAGCTGTAGTAATAGGGCGCAACCGAGCCTTGCAACTTACTTTTTGCCGTTTCATTGAGGATGAGGACTGTTCGCCTTGCGCGATCGGCATCTTTATCGGTAATCATCCCCAATTCCGCCATCCGATTGAGAATGCGATCGCGATATTCGATCGCCAAATTCTTATTCTTAAATGGATTAATCGTTTCAGGTGAAGGCAATAACCCGACTAGGGTGGCGGCTTCCGAGAGATTTAGTTCTGAAGCTTCTTTGCCAAAATAAAGTTTGGCAGCATCTTTAAATCCATACACGCCATTTCCCGTATAGGCGCGATTCAGATAAAGACGCAGAATTTCATCTTTATTATAGGTGAAATTAAGTTTGATCGCCGCCGCCGCCTCGCGCCATTTACGCCCTGCGGAGTCATCTGTCCCCACATAGGTTTTACCCAGTAAGTTGCGTGATAGCTGCTGCGTAATCGTGCTAGCGCCTTCTAAGCGTTCTCCACGGCTACGCACATTAGTAACGATCGCTCGTACCACACCCACAGGATCAACACCAATATTCCAATAAAAGGAAGTATCTTCAGATGAAATTACAGCTTTAGGAATAAATTGTCCAAATTCAGCGAGGCTAGCATATTCCGTATGGTTAGCAATATCGGTGGGATCGAGTCGCTTAATCCCATCTCCTGCTAAAACCTCTACGGGACCTTGCTGGGTGACGGGTAATGGCTTGAGATCGGGAACGCGACTAAGTTCATAACTGATCGCCAAAATCATCATTCCTGCGATCGTGCCAATGCCATAGCCTGTATAAATTAAAGTCCGAATATACCAAGGTGGCGGATCGAGATAGCGGATCGTGACTGCTTCGGTGAGTTCGGGTGGACCTAGCGTAATTTTCATGTTGTGCTTTAACGGCACTGATTTTAAACGCTGCTTACCTCGGTAAATGCCATTAGTCGAGTCTTGATCTTGGAGAATAAATTGCGCTTTCTCTTGGGTGCGATCGCGGACTAGTTGGGCGTGAACTTGGCTAACTAGCGGCGTTTGCACGACAATATCGCATTTGCCTGTACTGCGTCCTAAGATGTAGCGATCGCCTACTAAGTCATAAATTTGGGGCTTATCTTTTTGCGATCGGCGGACTTCTAGCCTTGGCACACGCTCCTTCGGATTAATTTTTAATACCCCATTAACCACCTGCGTAAGTTGATGAATCTGCGTCATCAACTTAGATTTTGGCGGTTTAGCTGGGGGTGGATTAGGCGGCGGTGGTGTTTGTGGCGATTTCATAATGTCTGCGACGTAAAATTTGAAAGCACGGTTTCCGATCAAGCCTGCAAATTTAATTATGCTCTTAAACCAAGAAAAGCAACGCTAAGCGTTGCTTTTCTTCTTCAAAAAATGTCTACGGTGTACACACAACTAAGGTTATTCCTAAAATCTTATCAATAACCCCTCCCTAGCCCTCCCCTTGCAAAGGGGAGGGAACAAGATTTCTGGTTTTCCCCCTTTGCAAGGGGGAATTAAAGGGGGTTTTGCGAATTGTGTGTATACCGTAGCCCAAAAATGTAGGGGCAATTCATGAATTGCTCCTACATTTTTGGGATTTATTCGATCGTGCGCGTTAGCAACACAGGCACTGTGGCATTCACACGCACATAGTCGGACACCGATCCCCCAAGCAAGCGATCGAGATCGGGTAAACTACGGGCGATCGATGGACGGCGATCGGGAGAGCCAATCATTAACATGCTGGCATTAGCCTCATCAGCAAGTTTGCAAACTTCTTTGCCCACATCGCCAGAGCTAATAAAAGAACGCGATGGAATATTCATCCGCTTCAGCTTGGCACTAGCTTCAACTAGGGCTGGCTCTGTGCTTGCATTGGCATCTTCCTTACGTTTTACAACGCGGACTAATAGAATTTCCACATCCTTCGCACCACTTACGATTTTGATCGCCAGATCAAGGCAATTATTCGCGGACGCTGAGCCATCAACGACAACCATAATGTTGCGAATGGTCTTGATATATACGTCATCCTTGATCAACAGCATTGGCGAGTCAGACAATTGAAACACATATTGACTGACTGAGTTTGCCAAAATTGCTTGCAAGCGCCCCATACCGCGAGATCCCATGATCATCAAGTCGGGTTTAAGCTCTTCGGCTACCCTGCATACGACATCCTTGGGTTCACCATCTTTTAGCATTGATACAGTGCTATTACCTGAAGCTAAGCGCAAATTTTTAACTTCTTTTTCGACAATTTTTTCACCTGCAAGACGATATTCAGCGATCGCTTCCGAGTTAGTTAAGTTGGGGATCACATGCAGTACATTAATTTGCAGATTTTGCATACTAGGCAAGGCTAGCAGCATATTCATCATTTCGCGCGATCGCCCCGAACCATCGACAGCTAATAAAATTTGTTCAAACATTGTTATTAAACCTAAATTTTCTATACGTTGAGTAAAGCTTAATTGCGGGGCGATTGTGTCAAAACGTTGAGATTCTTAAAAAACCACCCTCACGATCATAAAACTCAGAGAAATTTTTGAAAGTGCCGCTTCGCGGCACTTCCAAAAATTTCTCTGCCTCAATAGGCTGTAAGCTGATGTGCCTTTAAGTTGCAAGATGATTGTGGCGCGGGGCGGGGCGGGCCAAAAAAATTAGGGGTTTTTTTTTGAATTTTTAATAGCGAGAGCCTATTAAAAAGGTGGTTTTTAAAAAATACGCCGCCCCCCCCCGTTG
>JAJAZG010000123.1 GCA_026785865.1 Pseudanabaena sp. CAN_BIN31 | reverse complement strand
TCTTGAGGCTTAACCATTTCGATCGCATGAATATCACCTGTATCAGCAACAACGACCGTCATTTCACGCAACTGATCGAGAAAACTTCTGGGCAAATCATTAGTCATATTGTCCTCCATAGCGATCATCGAGCTACCTTTGAAACCTTATTTTAGCCTTAATACCAAATTACTATGTAATAAAACTGACAGTTGGCATAAGATTGCCAGCTTATCGCGTTAGTAAATTGGTTGCTGTAATCATCTTGTGTCAAAATTTAATATGCAACCAACACAAGTAACAGTAAATTTATCACTTCCCTTAAAAGAGCTCATAGAATTGACACTCTCAGCGCTGAAGCGACTGAGATTCCTGACTAGCCCATAGTTTGGACTTCAGAGGCGTAGTCAAAGCGCCTCTACTGATTCCACTTAGGTCTAAGCCTAGTGTTACCGCTACTTTTGAGAGAATATTTGCAGCGCCATTGCAGTCTGCATTAATTAGAAAACCATTAGCACTACGATACAAGCCACGTTTTACACGCTTACCAGATTCTTTCCACAATTCGGGTTTTTCACCGTATACAGGGATAGTATCAGCATCTAAGAAACTAGCCTTTGACGTGTAACTTTCTTCAGTCTCAAAGAACTGAATACCGTAGATATCGCATAGTTGCTTGATTCTATCTTTTAGCTTTGCTGTGGGAATTTGGACAAACTTCTGATTAGTTTTAGCACCCATATTGGCACTATCTTTTTGCCCTTTATTCCAGCCAAAAACAATAGTACCAATCCCATTAGCTAGGCAGTGGTTAACAATAGTTTTAGCTGCTTTGTTTACTGCATCACGCATCTGACGATTACGCTTCTCAGTAATATTAGCAAGTCGCTTAGTCCAGTAAGTGTTTGGTTTACCTTCCTTTAAGACTGATACTCGTTTGTTATACCAACGGTTAAGAGATTTAAGATGCAGACCATCCACAATCAAGCTAGTGCCAACATTGCTTACGCAGGTTAGCCAGTTATTCATACCGTGATCTATGCCTAAGCATTTACAGTGATCTAGCTCAGTCTGGACAACCTCTACAGGATAGACAAACTCAGCATAGAAAACACCATTTCTAGGCAAGATCCGAACCTCTTTGAGTGATGCAAAATCAAGGTTAGATGGCATAGTTAGAAAGAACTCTTTTAGTCCAAACCATGCCTTAACTTGGAGTCCTAGAGGAAAACGAATCTTGTCACCGACTAGCCTTAAAGCCCTTTTTGGGAAAGCAACTAATTGAAAACCTTGTTTCCGATAATTAGGGATTTTTGGTTTTTGTTGCAATTCACCTTTAATTGATTTTTTGAGCAGCGCTGAAAAAGATTTAACCGATTCACCAACTGATAGGCAAGTTTGCACTGCTGCTTCAGATGGGAGTGCAGAAAAGTGACGATTAGAGCCAAGCTCATTTACAAGATCAAAATCAGTTACAAAACGTTTAGTTTTGAACCAAATCTGACGAGCGTAATAGACCGCACAGTTATGTAATTTATTTGATTCTGAGCAAATATATTCCAAAATTGCCTTTAAATCTTTATCTGGAGTTATCAGACACTGCTGCACTCCCATTAACTTAGCTGCTTTAGCCATTGCCTCGACTCACAATGTTTTTTAACTTCTCTATTGTAGGCTATTATAGTAGACAAAGCAATACTTATCTACAAATAAATTATGTTAGTTCAAGAAGATTATAAAACTCATAACCATGTTAAATTCCTAATTAACTATCATTTTGTGTTTATCCCAAAACGTAGAAAAAGAGTTTTAGTTGATGCTGTAGCGACTAGGACTAGGCAGATATTCGCTGAAGTGGCAATCGAGAACGAGTGGGATATTCTAGCCCTTGAGGTTGCGCCTGATCATGTCCATCTATTTGTTAGCGTCAAACCTACCGATGCTCCCCACTTAATCGTGAAGGCTTTTAAGGGACGTTCTAGCCGATACTTGCGTCAAGAATTTTCACATCTCCTTAGATTACCTTCACTCTGGACTAGTAGCTATTTCGTAAGCACGGCTGGTAATATTAGTTCAGAAGCAGTTCGCCGCTATATTGAAGATCCTCACCACGCTTCAAACTAGTAAAAAGATTAAAGGGAATAAATTCCCTCGTTCGTTTCCCTCTCAGGGCTGAAGCGCCTGAGTTTCCCACGTATCGCGTGATCCTATGAATATCAGTTAACTATGCAATCGAAACAAAACTGCCGTAATTCATTTTATCTTTCATACTACTTATGCCTGTGGAAATAAGTAGCAACTATCTATTTCTATACTAATTTCTTAGAATTATTTAATTAACTTAAAAAATTAGTAACCGCTCCGCCCATAGAGCATTTTTAATCTATTTTTGAAAGTTTTTTGAAGTAATGTCAAAAAAACTTTCCCAAAAAGCATATTTCTGCTTGCTAACTTATGATATCTCTAATTAGCACGATGTGATTTGTATCATAGCAAGCCATACAAAATCGAAAAAAGAGAGTCGATGCAAAGCATCGACTTTCTTTGGATTATTAGAAATTAAAACTTTATGCTCCTTGGCAAGTCTCGAACTTATAACGATCCCATTCATGGTGCGATTACGCTTGATGGTAGCGATCGCACTGAAGCTTTACTGATTCAACTAATTGATACGCCTGAATTTCAGCGCTTGAGACGAATTCGGCAATTAGATATTGCTTACTTTACATTTCATGGGGCGGAGGGATCGCGCTTTACACATTCTTTAGGTGTGATGGCATTGACGCGCCGCGCTTTTGATGCGATCGCCACTAAATATCCTTACCTGATAATCCATCGAACTGTGGTATTGGTCGCCGCTTTACTGCATGATCTTGGGCATGGCGCTTATAGCCACGCCTCGGAAGAAGTTTTTGGAAGTAATCATGAAACATGGACTTTACGCTTATTAAAATTCGGCAAAATTGCTGAGGTTTTAAATAGCTTTTCGACTGATTTAATTGCGGATTTAGAAAAAGTATTTACGAAACAATATGCAGTGCCATTAATCTATCAGTTGGTTTCTAGTCAAATCGATTGCGATCGCCTTGATTATTTAGAACGGGATAGCTATTTCACGGGTGCTAAATATGGGCAGTTAGATCTTGATCGAATTTTATTGGCAATGCGATTCGATCCGATTTCTCAAAATTTAGTGATCGGTCGCAAAGGGATCGTGGCAATCGAGCATTATTTAACAGTGCGCTATTTTATGTATTTACAGGTTTATAACCATCCTAAAAATTTAGCGGCAAGATTTTTATTAGAAAGAATTTTTCGTCGCGCCAAATTTTTAATTGCTTTGGGAGAAATATTTAGCGATCGCACGATGACGGCTTGGCTGACTCAAGATCCGCAATCTCTCACCTGTGCAGAATACTTCGCTTCTGATGACATAGTTTTTGCCTATCACATGCATCGATGGCGCGATAGTAGCGATCGCATTCTTGCGGATTTATGTCGCCGTTTTCTAGATCGTGATTTATTCCGCGCTACCGATATTTCGCATCTAGATGATATTCAACAACAAGAAAGCCTCGATAGTTGGCGCGAAAAGTTGATTGCTCAAGGGTTAGAGCCTAAATACTACTGTGGGATTCGGGTGTCGCGGACTAGGGGCTATAGCATTTACAAACAAGGCATCAATGTGCAGACTGAGCAAGGTTTACAGGATATTGCGCGATTGTCATCCCTCGTGCAGGCGATCGTGCAGCCCATTCAGCGAGCTTGGCTAGTGCATCCGTGAAAAACTCCAAAAGCTGTAGCGCACGCGCAGCGCACGCTACAGCTTCTGGGCTTTAAGGTTTTTTACGCCCTCTTATGCTGGAATTCCCACCTGTGTTCCACGTGACATCAGTATATAATTACGAAACTGACGAAATTTTTGAATAGTCTAGGTAGTCATTGAGCGTGCCAAAGGTCGGGATTATATACAACGACGCAAAACCTGTCGCCGAGCGTGTAGCGCTGGATATGAAGCTATGGCTAGAAAAGCGCGGTATCCAGACTGTTATGGC
>JAJAZG010000122.1 GCA_026785865.1 Pseudanabaena sp. CAN_BIN31 | reverse complement strand
TAGCTGTATTGTGTTTTTGTGTGGCGATCGCCTCAGCTATTTATTCAGTTTATGTGTTGACTAGTGCCACATTAGGCGTGATTTTACTATGTCTAGGACTAGCGATCGCGAGTGGTGGTTTCGCTTTATTGCTTAGTACATTGATTAATCGGCAATGGAAGAGATCAAAATCTACTCACTCTAAAAATGAAATTCCACGAGTTATCATCCGTCTATTTGCAGAAGTTGATAAATGTAACAAGAGTATTTGTTATATTGATATATTCGATCAATTACAAGATGCGGGAAATCCGATTAAATTAGAGTCTAGAGAAGCAGCGATCGCGGCTTTACGAATGACCCGCAATGATATTGTGAGAGCGCTCAAAACCGAACGAATTTTACGAGAACATCCTGATTTTCATCCTGATCGCTTTGACATTGATTTAAATGCTTTTGAAGCAATCCAAATGAATGATCGCGCTAAGGAATATGGACGTATTTTTGATACGACTTTACAAATTGCGATCGATGTCCAGAAAGCGATGTCTGAGTTACAGGAGTTTAATTAGTCGCATTGTGGTAATTGCTATAGACTTAAGTTAATGCAGGAAAATTTATGAATGATGACAAAAGCGAAAATGATAATTTAAAAGAAAGTGAGTTATTCCGATTGGGAGGGAAAACATCAAACTTTATAATTGTGCCTGCGGAAATCCGATATCAACATATCAAGATTGAAGATTTGGATAAACCTGTAGCCGCGCTCAATTATTACGGCTACACTTACAGCCTATTTCGCACCAGTAATAACTGGGCAGAAATAGAAAAATTAACTAGCCGTCTTTCCACAGCCTATGTAATTACGGTAATGCCCAAAGGTTGGGCAATTTGGGTATTTGAATATTAAGACTGTTATTATCGCTGTTCAGAAATTTCTGCAAAAGCCTGTTCAAAATCTTCATTGGTAATTCGCAAATTTTCAAGCAGATTGGAGTCATCACGCTGATGACGACGAATTGCGAAAATAGCAGCGCGATTACTAAGGAAAGCGAGATCGGCTCCATTCCAGTCTTCAGTCCGTTCTGCCCAAATATCTAAGTTGAGATTATCCGTAAGGGGGCGATCGCGGTTATGTACTTCTAAAATAGAGCTGCGACTGTCGCGATCGGGTAAATCCACCATCATATGCAGTTCGATTCTGCCCGATCGCAATAAAGCAGGATCGATCGATTCACGGCGATTAGTTGCACCAATCACCAATAATCCTTCGGCAGATTGCAATCCATCTAGTTCGGTTAGTAACTGACCAATTACGCGATCGCTTACGCCACTATCACCTTGATGGCTGCCCCGCGCAGGCGCAAGCGTATCGATCTCATCAATAAAAATCACGCAGGGAGCCGCCTGACGCGCTTGGGAAAATAGTTGTCTAATTGATTGTTCGGAAGCACCCACCCATTTTGTCAGCAATTCCGAACCTGCGACGGAAATGAAATTTGCTTGGGCTTGAGTGGCGATCGCCTTAGCTAACAAAGTTTTGCCAGTACCGGGGGGGCCATAGAGCAGCACACCGCGTGGAGCCTTGGCGCGAGTGTGAGCATAGAGCGCAGGATCGACTAATGCACCTGCCACCGCTTCTTGCAGAGTTTGTTTAACTTTGGTGAGTCCGCCAATTTCTGACCATTGCACTTTGGGAACTTGAATTTGCAGCGATCGCAAGACGGCAGGTTGGACTTGCTTGAGTGCAAATTCAAAATCTTCACGATTCACATCTAGATTGTCAGGAATCTCCGCCAAGCTTGCCACTTGACGGCGCAAAGCATTTGTTGCCGCCACTTGACAAAGCCCCTTAATGTCGGCTCCTACATAGCCATGGGCGCGATCGGCAATATCTTCCAAATCGACATCGTTGGTCAAAGGCATCGATCGCGTATGGATTGTTAAAATCTCACGACGGGCTTGGCGATTGGGGATGGGGAAAATAATCTCGCGATCAAATCTACCCGGCCGACGCAGGGCAGGATCGATCGCGTCAGGGCGATTGGTGGCTGCTAGCACAATCACACCCTTAGTTTCCGCAAATCCATCCATTAAGCCCAATAACTGCGCCACTAGACGCTTCTCGACTTCTCCTTCCACATTGGCACGATTGGGAACAAGAGCATCAATTTCATCAATAAAAATCAAACAGGGTGCAGATTTTACTGCTTTCTCGAAAACCTGTCGCAAGCGAGTTTCGGCTTCGCCATAATATTTACTGATGATTTCAGGCCCCACGATCGCGATGTAGTTCACACCTAATACATTGGCAAGCGATCGCGCCGTGAGCGTTTTGCCTGTGCCAGATGGACCAATTAGCAGCACGCCTTTAGGTGGTTCTAGTCCTAACTTTGCCAAAATATCAGGACGCTTGAGGGGAATTTCCACCAAATCGCGTAACTGTGCCAAGGTATCACCCAAACCGCCGACTAATTCCGCGATCGCCGTTGGTTGATCGTCTTTAGGAATTTCAGCTTTTGTGACATCGGGCGAAGTAACTTCGCGATCGCCACCTGTAGTAGTTGCCGCGCGAGGCGATCGGGGAATATTACCGCGTCGAGGAATGCTCGATAATGGACGCGAGCTGATATTTACCTCTGTATGAATTTCACCCGATTTTTGCTTCTCATCCAATTTTTGCGCCAGATCGATGAGCTGATCGAGGTTTAGCAACTGCTTGACATCATCTACTAAAGACTCTAAGCCTTCGACTTTAAAAGCAAATTTGTCTTTGAAACTATCTTTATCATTACTCATCGATGCTGATTCCTATTGATCATCTTCTGTGCGGCAGTAAGGATCTATATTAGCCCTGATTAACTGGCGATCGCATCAGCATAAAGTCGAAAAGGGTTTTGACTTCGCTCAATCCGTGCCAAAGGCGAAATTTTTTAACACAGATATTCTCGAAAAAATCATAATGTCAAACCAAAGTGAATCTCCATGCCATGTGTTTGTTTATGGCACTCTCAAACCTAACGAAGAAAACTTTGCTGAATATTGCGCGGATAAAACGATCGCGATCCAAAGAGCGATCGCGTTCGGTGAATTGTTTGCGCTACCGATGGGTTATCCTGCGATGATTGTCGGTAATTATCAAGTTCATGGATATTTGCTCTCATTTAAAAATGCAAGTATTTTGGAATCCCTTGATGATTTAGAAGATTATCAAAGCGATCGCCTTGCTTCAGAGAATGCCTATAACCGCCAACAGATAGAAGTTTTCGATCTAGCAGAAAAGTCTCTGGGTATGGCATGGGCATATTTGATGACATCAGCACAGGTGGTCAGTTATGAAGGTATTGCTCAACTTGATGGATGGTGGAGCGCTTGAAAAAAGTTAAGATCCCCGACTTTTTGGATGCTTGTTACAGATAACCTGCGATGTTCAAGAAAAAGTCGGGGATCTGGGCAATTGTAGTTTTTTTTACCTATCTACTTATGCCAACCATTGTTGTTCGATGCGCTCTAGGTCTTTCTTTGCGCCGAGTTGTTGATAGATAGATTTTGCTTTTTCGTAATATTGCTGGGCAATAGTTAGGTTGCCACGTTGTTTTTCGAGTAGCGCAAAATCAGAACTAACCATTGCCATACCCGCGCGATCGCCTATTTCTTCTCTCACTTGCAAAGATTGCCTGTAAAGAGCTTCAGCAGCATCCCAGTTGCCACGATTGCGCTCGATGTCTCCCAATTGCCCCCAAACGTGAGCAATTCCAGAGTGATCGCTTATTTCTTCACTTACTTGCAAAGATTCTTTATAGAGGGTTTCAGC
>JAJAZG010000121.1 GCA_026785865.1 Pseudanabaena sp. CAN_BIN31 | reverse complement strand
TAGCCGTGCAATCTTCGCCACGCATAAAGAGTTTTCTCTTGTGCTTGATTTGGGTAAAGCCTGAATGTGGTGCGTCTCGTTGCCATGCCGATATTGTACATCCAAAGTCAAGATTGTCCTCAAAGCGAATACCCCGACCGTTCTTAACCCCGCCCTGCTTCGCGAGGACGGGGAATGCATCACGGCATTTGTTCAAGAATTTCTGTCTCGATTTACTATAATCATAATCACGATCTTTTCCCCAATTACCATTACCTTGCTCATTTATGGAGTAATTGCGATCGCTGGCGGCATCATTGGTTTTACCAAAAGCCCAAGGTCAAGAGTGGGACAAAATCGATGGTATGGCGATCGCTAACAGGGCGGCGATCGCCTCTATCGTGTTTTTGAACCACCAGAAAAATTATGCTCGGACACTTAGCGAGCCTTGGAGATACCACAATATTAGACTCAGTAATACTTTTAAGGTAATTGATCTTACATTTCAAGTCTAGTGCTAACATACTAAGTGTTAAGAAGTGTGATGAAGAGAAGCCTGTAGACAACGCAATGCTTCAAAATGTTTTAGTAATCATTGCTTTCACAAATGAAATCCTCCATGTCAGACAAATCCTTAACTTTTTCGTGATTGTCCCTAGGATATCCACAAAAGCCAAAGAACTTCTACATGGTCAGGCATCACATCAATCGTTTTTATTCACATTTTAGATTGGAGAGAAATTAAATGAGCGTAGTCACGAAGTCTATCGTGAATGCAGATGCTGAGGCACGTTACCTCAGCCCTGGTGAACTAGATCGTATTAAGGGCTTTGTAAGCTCTGGTGAACGCCGTATTCGCATTGCCCAAACTTTGACCGAATCCCGCGAGCGCATCGTTAAGCAAGCTGGCGATCAAATGTTCCAAAAGCGTCCTGATCTTGTTTCTCCTGGTGGCAACGCATATGGCGAACAAATGACCGCAACTTGTCTGCGTGACCTCGACTACTATCTCCGCTTGGTAACCTACGGCGTAGTTTCTGGCGATGTCACACCGATCGAAGAAATTGGTCTAGTTGGCGTTAAGGAAATGTACAACTCTTTAGGCACTCCTATTCCTGGTGTTGTCGAAGGTGTACGTGGTCTCAAAAATGCAGCAGCTTCCTTGTTGTCTGGTGAAGATGCATCCGAAGCTGGTTATTACTTTGACTACGTCATCGGTGCAATGCAGTAGAGTGATTTCTGATTTTTTCAGAGCGCTGTGCTGATTACTCGCAAATCGATTGTATTTAAAAACAGAATTTAAGCTATTCAGAATTCTGAATCCCTAATTCAAAAAACTAATTGCAAACCTAAAAGATATATAAAAATGCAAGACGCAATTACTTCCGTCATCAATTCTTCTGACGTTCAAGGCAAGTACCTTGACGCTTCCGCTCTCGAAAAGCTAAAGACTTACTTCGCAACTGGCGAACTGCGCGTTCGTGCCTCGGCAACCATCGCTGCTAACTCGGCAACCATCGTTAAAGAAGCTGTTGCTAAGTCTTTGTTGTACTCAGATGTCACCCGTCCCGGTGGCAACATGTACACCACGCGTCGTTATGCCGCATGTATCCGCGATCTCGACTATTACCTGCGCTATGCAACCTATGCAATGCTTGCGGGCGACGCTTCGATCCTTGACGAGCGCGTACTCAATGGCTTGAAAGAAACCTACAACTCCCTTGGAGTACCTATTGTTTCCACAATTCAAGCTATCCAAGCAATCAAAGAAGTTTCTGCTAGCATCGTTGGTTCTGAAGCTGGCAAAGAATTGGGTGTATATCTTGACTACATCAGCTCTGGCTTGAGCTAATTGCTCGCATAGTGTTATGGCGGCAAAATAGTTGGCTTTGGTTATCTATTTTGCTGCCAGCGTATGTATATGTGCAAAAAATTTCTTTGAAATTAATTTGTTAATTTGTCTTTAAAATAACTCGCTCTGAAGGAGATCGCCGCTATGCGGACTTTTAAAATCACTGCTTGTGTACCTAGCCAAACTCGGATTCGTACACAGCGAGAGTTGCAAAATACTTACTTCACCAAATTGGTGTCTTACGACAACTGGTTTGCTGAACAGCAACGCATTATGAAAATGGGTGGCAAGATCATAAAAGTTGAACTAGCGACAGGCAAGCAAGGCGCAAATACTGGCTTGCTTTAGTTTTTTTCTTATCCCCAAACAAAAAGGCTCGCTAAGCGAGCCTTTTTGTTTGGGGATGTTATATTTTGCTTATCTATACCATAAGAAACACTTTTCTAATTTTTGTGGGAAATATTTCTTTAGGTACATCTCAAAAAAATGTTTATCCTGATACAGTTATTTCAACAAATTTAAAGTATTGTAACGTTATGTTGACACAGTGACTAATAACTACTGCTAAGCAACTTCAATTCTTTAGTTGTTGTCATGGTCTAGTATCATTGATTGATTTTTAAAAGAGGTACTTATGAGTGACTTACCTGTCGAAAAGCAATTTACCCACACAATATTTTGCCAGCAAATCCAAAATATCGATCTCGATTCGGCAAAGCAACTGCTGACCGAGTTACATATGCTTTATTTAGGACAGCAAGCTGTGATGATAAAAATTGCTAAGCAAGAGCTTTTAGGGGGAATGTAATCTGAGATCCATCAATAACAAAAAAAGTAGCGCTTCGCGCTACTTTTTTTGTTATTGATGGAGAATTGCGGTAACTGATGCGAGCAAATTAGGAAAGATTTGATTTGGTTTGTACTTTTCTAGTTGTGCTTGATTGCGAATACCACTGAGAACAGCGATCGCTGGCACATGATAAGTTTGAGCCGCGATAATATCGGCTTCGGTGTCGCCGATCATCCATTGTTGCTCGACTGCTGGCAAAGTTGCTTGGGCGCGTTGCATTAATTTTGGCTTGTCTTGCGTATCGACAGTTTTCACATAGTCATCATCAAGGCAAAAAATGCGATCGCCTTTAAAAAATCTTCGCAGGTCATAGAGATCAAGCACTGGTTCAAGTTCGCAGCGGCGGCGCATGGTCATCACCGCGAGATCGATCCCTGCGGATTGTGCTTTTTCTAAGGCGGGGATGGCACTTTCGATTAGGCGATCGCATTTAAAGTAAGGATTGGTGTGTACGGTGGCGCGGCGCAAGTGGGCAAAAGCGATCGCTTGTCGATCACCTGCAAATCCTGAGAGCTTGGCAATTTCTTTTTCAGGGACTTGCGATCGCTTTGATTCCCAAAATTCAGACTTTGACAAGGTAATAAGAGCTTGTTCAGGCTGGCGAATTTTCTCTAAACAATATAAATAAACTTGGTAATAGCGCTCTGATACGTCCATGATTGGGCCATCAAAGTCGGTAAATATGCGTTTTTTCATAGACCGTAGGAGAGGCAAGGGGCTTAAGCCCCTTGTTGTTGATTATTGAT
>JAJAZG010000120.1 GCA_026785865.1 Pseudanabaena sp. CAN_BIN31 | reverse complement strand
GCTGATGTTGAGGCATGGTTAGCTGAAGCTTTTGGTCAATCTATGCTGTCGAAAAGAAAAACCTTATTTTCGGACTTACTTGACGACACAGAAGTTGTATGAGCCAAAACAGCCTAAAAAGGCACAAAGTCAACAGCCTAGCTTAAGCCCCTTGTTTATTTTTTGTAAATATTTTTTGGGTGGTTAGTTTGCACCAGCCCAAAAATTCTGGCGTAACGATCCCCTTAGGATAAAAAATTGTGCCAATCACGATTAATACCCCAAAAATAATTAAGCGACCATCTTTGAGGAATTGTCCTAACCATACAGGCATACCATTAAGGCCAGCAGCGCCACGCAAAACCTCAGGCAAAGCCGTCAACAAAATTCCGCCAACTACTGGCCCCCAAAAAGTGCGCGAACCACCAATTAAGACAAAAGCTAAGAAGATAATACTGGCATCAAAGGTTCCTTGACGGGCGTTCCATGTATTCAAGAAATGGGCGCTGACGGCTCCCACCACACCCGCCAAAATTGCCGCTAAGGTAAAGGCTAAAACTTTGTAATAAGTAGGATTGATCCCCATCGAGTCCGCCGCCAGTTCATCCTCTCGAATTGCGATTAAAGCGCGTCCAACCCGAATTTTTTCTAGTCGATACATAAAGCCCATGCTCAAACCCAACAATGGCAGAGCAATCCACAGATATTCTAAAGGTGATTGGAATGGCTGCGGAATCCCAAAAATACCGACAGCGCCGCCTGTAATATCAAGATTTAAAGCAACCACGCGCAAAATCTCGACAAAGGCGATCGTGGCGATCGCCAAATAAATTCCCCGTAAGCGCAATACAGGAATCCCCAAAATAATCGCTAGTATTCCCGACACCAAACCAGCCGCACCCATTTCTAGCAACACCCACCAGACTGGCAAAGTTCCCGTTGTCGTAACTAATGTCGTGGGTAAAATCTTGGTGGAGGCGATCGCCGCGATATAGCCACCCAAGGCATAAAAAGCAGGTGTCGCTAGCGACAACTGACCCGCCATCAATGGTAAATAAACAGAGATCCCCAGAATTGCCCCAAAAATTGCCGAGACAATCAAAAAGCCATAGGTGTTAAAAAATTCAGCCATTATTTGGATTTAATTTTGGATTTGGTTGTTTTTCTGGTTTATCCAGAGAGAAAGCGTCAAGCTCTCTTCTTAAAAAATAACCTCCTATCGCCCTAATTAGATATCATTAGTTAACAAGCGAAAATATCTTAAGAAATTATTAAGATTTTTTACAGATTTATCAAATCTCAAGCAAGAAGCAATTTGCGATCGCTGCTTAGAGTTCTAGGGTTTTGCACATTAACCTAGTTAATGAACAAGTCGCAAAACATATTTTATTAAAATATCAACCCTTAGCGTAAATCTTTGAAATCAAGATTTTTATGCAAGTCTCTTTCAACTATCACATTCTAGAGAGTACAAACAGTGGACATTCAAATTGGGCGCGGTAAAACTGCACGCAGAGCCTACGGCATCGACGAAATTGCATTAGTGCCAGGGGGCAGAACCCTCGATCCCAACGTTGCCAATACATTTTGGGAAATTGGCAAGATCCGTCGCGAAATTCCCATCATTGCTAGCGCTATGGATAGCGTTGTCGATGTCGATATGGCGGTAAAACTTTCGGAATTAGGTGCGCTGGGTGTAATCAACCTTGACGGCATCCAGACCCGTTATGAAAATCCCAAACCAATCTTAGAAAAAATTGCCTCTGTGGGGGTTACTGAGTTTGTCTCGCTGATGCAACAACTCTATTCCGAACCCGTCAAGCCAGAACTTATTCAAAAATGTATCCGCGAAATCAAAGAAAAAGGCGGTATTGCTTGCGCCAGTAGTATTCCTGTTAATGCTTTTAAATATGGGGCGATCGCGGCTGAAGCAGGTTGTGACCTCTTTTTCTTGCAATCCACTGTCGTCTCCACCACCCATATCGCTGCCGAAGGACTAGTCTCCCTCGATCTCGCCAAATTCTGCCAAGAAATGCCGTTTCCCGTCCTGATGGGCAACTGCGTTACCTACGATGTCACCCTCGAACTTTTAAAAGCAGGAGCCGCAGGTATACTGGTCGGTATCGGACCTGGAGCTGCTTGTACTTCCAGAGGCGTGTTAGGTGTCGGTATTCCCCAAGCTACAGCCGTTGCTGATTGTGCCGCCGCGCGTGAAGACTTTTTTAAAGAAACTGGCAAATATATCCCCATCATTGCCGATGGCGGCTTGATTACAGGCGGCGATATTTGTAAATCGATCGCCTGTGGCGCTGATGCGGTGATGATCGGTTCGCCATTTGCTAGAGCCAAAGAAGCCCCTGGGAATGGCTTTCACTGGGGCATGGCAACCCCTAGCCCTGTCTTGCCACGCGGCACGAGAATTCGGGTGGGGACAACGGGATCGCTGGAGCAGATTTTGCGAGGTCCTGCGGGACTCGATGACGGTACGCATAACCTCTTGGGCGCACTCAAAACCAGCATGGGAACTCTAGGAGCCGCTAATCTTCGTGAAATGCAACAGGTTGAGGTGGTAATTGCCCCTTCACTGCTAACCGAAGGCAAGGTTTATCAAAAAGCTCAGCAACTTGGCATGGGTAAATAAACAATAAGAAAGGTTCGCAGTGCGAACCTTTCTTATTGTTTATTTGTTAGAAGCTTAAATTCGTGGGGGAATCCAATTAGGAGATAATTAAATCTATATGCCAAAAATCCTACTAATAGAAGATAATGAATTAAACCGCGATATGCTATCGCGGAGATTAACTCGAATTGGATTTGAGGTTGTAATTGCAGTCGATGGCGAGTCAGGGATAGCAACTGCCGAAACGGAGCTTCCTGATTTGATCGTAATAGACATGGGCTTACCAATTTTAGACGGATGGGAAGCCACAAAAAGACTGAAGCAAATAACCACAACTCAAAATATTCCGATCATCGGTTGTTCTGCTCATGCGATGATCGGCGATCGCGAAAGAGGTCTCGCCGCAGGTTGTGATGACTACGACACTAAGCCCATTAACTTTACACGCCTATTAGGGAAAATTGAAAACCTATTAAAAAAATATGCCAGAGCCTAGTGAATCTAACCTATTAATTGTTGATGATGATCAAATGAATCGTGAGATTCTTTATCGTCATTTAAAAAATTTAGGGTATACAAATATTACTTTGGCGGAAAGTGGGCTAACTGCACTAGAAATAGTGGCTTCACAGCCGATCGATTTAATCTTGCTGGATATGATGATGCCCGTGATGAATGGGTTAGAGATGCTGACTCATCTCAAAAAAAATGATCAATGGCTAGTGATTCCCGTAATTATTATTTCGGCTTTAGATGACAAAGAAATGATCATGGATTGTATTCAAAAGGGGGCGGAAGATTATTTGAGTAAGCCATACGATCGCGTGCTGCTTAAGGCAAGGGTTAGCGCTTGTCTGGATAAAAAGATATTGCATGATCGTGCAGTATTAAACAAGCAAAAACTAGAAATTGCTTATGAAGAACTTGCAATTTCCTATCATGAACTGGAAGTTGCTAAAAATGAATTAGAAGCTCTATCGTATCGAGATGCATTAACTGGCGTTGCTAACCGTCGTCATTTTGACATAGTTCTCCAGAGGGAATGGATCGCTGCCCAAAGAGAAAAGAAATATCTCTCGCTCATAATATTTGATATTGACTATTTTAAAAAATATAATGATACCTATGGGCATCTGGCGGGAGATGCCTGTCTATCTGAGGTAGCGATCGCCGCCTCTCAGTCACTCAAAAGACCGAGGGACACCTTAGCGAGATATGGAGGTGAAGAGTTTGCGGTAATTTTGCCCGATACAGATCCTTTAGGAGCCGCGTTTTGTGCTGAACAAATTCGGCACACCATTGAAAATCTCAAGATCATTCATAGCTCTTCCAAAATAAATCCCTATATCACCGTTAGTATAGGGATTTCAACTTTCACCCCTCATATTCAAATTTTTACATCTCAACAATTAATTAAAGAAGCTGATTTAGCTCTCTATCAAGCAAAGCGGGAGGGTAGAAATCGCGTTAAAGTATGGTCAATAAACGGATAATTAAAAAACGGCAAATATGGAAATTCAAAATTTTCAAGTATTGATTGTTGATGATAATGAAATAAATCGCGATATGTTGGCGAGACGCTTGCATAGAAAAGATTTTAGTTTGTCAATGGCTACTAATGGACGAGAAGCTCTATTGATGGTTCAGTCGAATCGTTATGATTTAATCCTATTGGACATCATGATGCCTGAAATTGATGGATATGCAGTTCTCACACACCTAAAGAAAGATTCAAGATTACGCGACATTCCTGTAATTATGATTTCGGCGATCGAGGAAATGGATAGTGTCATGAAATGCATGGAGATTGGAGCCGATGACTATCTCACCAAGCCTTTCGATCCAGAGACGTTGAATGCAGCCATTAATCGATGCCTGCCTGATAAGGGACAGTTTCCAACTCCTTCAACAATTTCCATTCCTAGCTCGTCTAATTTTAATTTTGACGATTCTAGTACACAAGTCTCTGAGTTTAAGTTAGCAGAAGATCCAACTCGAGTCGCGTCAGCTAATACTGTCAGCCTTGATGAGGTTGTGCATCGGATTATGCAGAGAGGGATGATTAGCCGCAAAGGTTATTTATATTTTAGCAAAGCGATTTTTAATGCTTTGTTTGAGAATTCAGGCTTGACCGATCAAGAGGTCTACCAGATCCGCTCGGTTTTTGATGCGATTCAGTCTGGACAAATTAGGGTCGTTGATCCAAATTCTTCTAAGTAGGCAAGCATAACTAAAACCAAAAAGCTGTAGCGCACGCTGTGCGTGGGCTACAGCTTTTTGGTTTTTTAGGGTTGTGAAGAAAGTAGCTAAGCGATATACCATAGAAAGCTAAAAATCTATAAGAAGAGATAGAAGATAAAGTGTCTAATCAAGTTTCTAACCAAGTATTTATAAATTTATCTGAGTCGATCCAACGTACTCGCATTGCCGCGATCGCCTTGGCAAAATTATCAAGCGATGCTAAAAATGCGGCTTTAGAAGCGATCGCCGTTGCCTTAGAACAACAAGCCGAAATAATTTTAGCTGCCAATCAAAAGGATCTCGCCGATGCTAATGCGAACCAGTTGCCCAGCGCTTTAATCGCCCGTCTCAAGCTCGATCCTAATAAGCTCAAAGGGATGATCGCGGGGGTGCGGGATGTGATTCGCCTTGATGATCCCATCGGCGATCGCCAGATTCATCGCGAATTAGATGCAGGTTTAGTTTTAGAGCGTTTGTCCTGTCCTTTGGGTGTGATTGGTGTCATTTTTGAATCTCGTCCCGATGCGGTGACGCAAATTGCGGCTCTGGGGATTAAGTCTGGTAATGGCGTAATCCTGAAAGGTGGTAGTGAAGCTATAAATTCTTGTGAAGCGATCGCCTCTGTAATCTATCAAGCCTTAGAAGCGTTATTTGCCAAACAGGGAGGCGTATCGCCAAATGTAGTCCAGCTATTGACTACCCGTGCGGAAACCTTGGCAATTTTACAAATGGATAAACTAATTGACCTGATTATCCCTAGAGGTTCCAATCAGTTTGTGCGTTATATCCAAGATAATACGCATATTCCCGTGCTTGGTCATGCTGATGGAGTTTGTCATTTATATATTGATGTTGCTGCCGATTTGGATCAAGCGATCGCGATCGCGATTGATAGTAAAACTCAATATCCTGCTGCTTGTAATGCGATCGAAACGATGTTAGTGCATAGCGCGATCGCCGCCAATTTCTTGCCATTAGCTTTAGCCGCTTTTCAAGAGCGCGGCGTGGAGTTAAGGGGGTGCGATCGCACTCAAAAAATCATTGCAATTAATCCTGCTACTGAATCAGACTGGTCAATGGAATATTGCGATTTGATTTTAGCGATTAAAATTGTCGATTCTTTAGAGGAGGCGATCGCCCATATCACTACCTACGGCTCCAAACATACCGAGGCGATCGTTACTGAAGATCCTGCGATCGCGGATATATTCATGAGCGATATTGATGCGGCGGCTGTGTATCACAACTGTTCAACGAGATTTGCCGATGGCTTCCGCTATGGCTTCGGCGCAGAGGTGGGGATCAGCACGAACAAAATGCCACCACGCGGGCCAGTTGGTTTGGAAGGGTTAGTTACCTACAAATATCGACTTGTGGGCCATGGGCATATTGTCGCTGATTATGTGGGGGCAAATGCTAAAGCATTTACTCATCGAGATTTATGAGTAACAAGAAGGTGTGGCGCACGCGCAGCGTCCGCCACACCTTTTCTGGTGAGTATAATTACTCAAAATTTGACATTAAAAAGAGAATTATAAAGAAAAGCTTAAGCGATCCCCAAAGTGACAAAATTTCTAGCAAAATAATATTATTCAAACGGAGCCAGCTTATATAAAGGCTCTAAATTTAAATAACAAACCAATAAAACACAAAAGAATAAGTGACTTCAAAAGACGATTGGTAATTTTTACCTAGTCTGAAGAGGTCACTTATTCTTTATATAGAGCTGTCGCCACTTGGGTTTTTGGTCCTGACATACTTAGCGACAGCTATAATTGGTAAAAATTTTATTCTGTTGGCAGTTTAGAAGCGATCGCTAAATTATTTACTCGCGAGTTAAGAATCTATTTGTGGAAAGATTTAATGTCCGCACTGTGATTGATGGGTATACCCAAGGCTATTTTTTAATGTCAGAGGGCGATGGACAGCCGATTGAATGGTATTACACCAACAGTCGCACCTTGATTCCGCTTGACGATCGCTTTCGATATCCTAAATCTTTGCAACGTGTAATTAATCAAAATCGCTTTGAAATGAAGATCGATACAGCATTCGAGGATGTGGTTTTAGGCTGTGCCGATCGCGAAACTACTTGGATCTCTAAAGAAATGCGATCGCTTTATACAAATTTACATAAGGCGGGTTGGGCGCATAGTTTTGAGGCTTGGCAAGGCGATCAATTAGCAGGAGGAATTTTGGGGATCGCCATACGCGGCATATTTATTGGCGAGTCGATGTTTTTTAAGATTCCCGATGGCTCTAAGGTGGCGATGGTGAAATTGGTGGAGCATTTGCGATCGCGTGGTTATGGTTTATTTGATGCTCAGTTAATGAATCCTCACCTTGAGCGATTTGGAGCCTTTGAAGTTGATGATCAGGCTTATAAGGCTTTGTTAAAGCAAGCATTATCAAAATCTTGTAATTTTGCAATGTGATTAGAGCGTTTAAATTAAGCACCAGAACATATTTAAAGCAACCACTGCAACTTGGAGTTCAAGATCTATAGACTGAACTTTAAGAATTTGAATGGAATTAGTACTGAAAAATAACGAACACCGACAAGGATTAAGAAATTGGTAAATGTCAAAGCTAGCGATCGCGCACTTTATGCAGAGGGTTTGGGAACAAAAAGAAGTGAAACAGAAACTTATTTCAGAGATGTTGATTGCTAATACGCGCACAATTGTCGAGGGATTGGGCGGTAAATATATATCTTTTCAATTTAACAAATTCGTTTTGCCTCTATAATGTGATGCTGACAGCGCTTAGTCGCTCTAGCAAATCTTCGATTTCAAAAACCTCAAACCGTTACACACAGCAAATACGCATGGCATTTTTAGATCGGCAGGGTCGTTTATTTGGTAAATTTAGCATTCTCGATATCGGCGCGATCGCCACGATCCTGATTGTCCTGATTGGCTTATTCATCGTCCCTGGCAATAGCGGCAGTTCGATCGCCCAAATGCTATCTGCCGAGAACAAGACCGTTCAAGTCGAGATGAATGTACGTGGTCTAAGTGCTACGAATCCCCAAAGTCTAATCAAAGTTGGCGACAAGGTAAATATCATTATTCGTAACCAACCACGCGGCGAAGTGACGATCAAAAAAGTTGACATCTCCACACCCAAAGTTGTCACTGCCAAAGCCGATGGCACTGCGGTCTATTTTGACGATCCTCGCGCCCTATCTACATCTCAGTCCGACCTCGTGATCACCCTCGAATCAACTGCTAGAGTTACTAATGACGGTGTGGTATTTGGCAATGAAAAAGTCAAAGTCGGCACTTCGATTGACATAGAAGGATCAAAATATATTATTCGCGGCAGTGCGATGGCAGTGCGGTACTAACTATGCAACCCCCATTCCCTCAAGGTTTTGTGCTTAAAGGTCGTTATGCTGTTCTCTCAACGATTGGACAGGGCGGTATGGGGCGCACTTACTTAGCGCAAGACCTCGAGCGCTTTAATGAAACCTGCGTCCTCAAAGAATTTATTCCGCCTCAAGATTCACAAGAAGTAAGCGAAAAAGCGAAGGAACTCTTTCGCCG
>JAJAZG010000119.1 GCA_026785865.1 Pseudanabaena sp. CAN_BIN31 | reverse complement strand
GGACAAGGGATTGAGTTTGACTATTGCTGTTGTCATGCTAGCTATGCGTTGCAAGCCGCAGGTTTTGAGACGATTATGGTTAACTCAAATCCTGAGACTGTTTCTACCGATTACGACACTAGCGATCGCCTCTATTTCGAGCCATTGACCCGCGAAGATGTACTGAACATCATCGAAGCCGAACAGCCTGAAGGTGTAATCATCCAGTTTGGCGGACAGACTCCGCTCAAGTTATCGGTTCCACTTTTGAAATATCTCGAAGACACTAATTCTCCCACGAAAATTTGGGGGACTTCACCCGACTCGATCGACATCGCTGAAGACCGTGAACGGTTTGAAGCAATCTGTCAAGAGATTGGCATCTTGCAACCAAACAACGGTTTGGCGCGTTCTGAAGAAGAGGCTGTGGCGATCGCGCAACGGGTCAGCTACCCTGTCGTTGTCCGTCCTAGCTACGTTCTCGGCGGACGCGGTATGGAAGTGGTTTACTCCGATGCTGAACTCGAAGACTATATGCGTCGAGCGATCATCATCGAGCCAGAACATCCTGTATTGATCGATCAGTTTCTTGAAGGGGCGATTGAGGTTGATGTGGATGCGATCGCCGATCAACTGGGCAATGTCACCATCGGCGGCATTATGGAACATATCGAAGAAGCAGGGATTCACTCAGGCGATTCGGCTTGTTCGATTCCTACTTTTTCTTTACCGCTTGGAGTTCTCACCACCATCCGCGAATGGACAATTAGCCTCGCTAAATCCTTAAAAGTAATTGGCTTAATGAATATCCAATACGCGGTACAGTTGAATAACAATAATCTCAAAGAGAGCAAAGTCTTCATTCTCGAAGCCAATCCTCGCGCCTCGCGGACTGTTCCCTATGTCAGCAAAGCGATTAACGTTCCCCTCGTTAACTATGCATCAAGGATCATGGCAGGTGCAACCCTTGCCGATCTTGGCTTTACAGAAGAGGTAATTCCCAAACATATCTCGATCAAAGAAGCCGTACTTCCCTTTGCCAAGTTTGCGGGAACCGATACGATTTTGGGGCCAGAGATGCGATCAACAGGCGAAGTCATGGGCATTGACACCGACTTCGGACGCGCCTTTGCCAAAGCTCAACTTGGTGCAGGAACGCATTTACCGCTAGAAGGTACTGTGTTTATCTCGGTCAACGATCGCGATAAAAGCGGTATCTCCACGATTGCCGAAGCGTTTATTGAGCTTGGCTTTAAAATTGTCGCAACCGAAGGAACTTATAAAATCCTCCGCCGCAACAATATTGAGTCAAAGCAAGTTCTCAAAGTCCATGAAGGTCGTCCCCACATTGGTGACTCAATGAAAAACCGTCAAATCCAATTGATCGTTAATTCACCGAGTGGCGGCGAAGCGAAAGCCGATGGCAAAATGATTCGCCGCACCGCTCTTGCTTACAAGATCCCTGTAATCACCACCCTTGCAGGTGCAAAAGCCGCGATCGCCGCAATTCGTTCTTTGCAAACTGGCTCAATTTCTGTAACTGCACTTCAGGATTATGCATAAAGGCGCTTTGCGCCTCTTTAGAGAAAACAAGATTGCAGCCCTTCGGGCTGCAATCTTGTTTTGTTGTTGAATCTTGGCATATAATAATGTTAAATTTTGTAAAAATTCTAACTTATACATGACCACTACCATTGCTCCCGAAACAGCGACTCTTAAGTACGAAATTAAGGACATCAGCCTTGCGCCACTCGGCAAACAACGCATTGAATGGGCTAGCCGTGAAATGCCCGTATTGCGCCAAATCCGCGATCGCTTTGAAGCCGAAAAGCCTCTTGCAGGTATCCGCATCGCCGCTTGCTGCCACGTCACCACTGAAACTGCCAACCTTGCGATCGCCCTCAAAGCCGCAGGTGCAGATGCAATATTAATCGCCAGCAACCCACTATCGACTCAAGATGACGTTGCCGCTTCCTTGGTTTACGATCACGGAATTTCCGTATATGCGATCAAAGGCGAAGATAACGCCACATACCATCGTCACGTGGAAATGGCACTGGCTCACCGTCCCCACATCATCGTTGACGATGGTAGCGACGTAACCACAACTCTTGTATTGCACCACCCCGATCAAGTTTCAGAAATCATCGGAACCACCGAAGAAACCACCACAGGGATAGTTCGCCTCAATGCGATGTTCCGTGATGGCAAATTGACTTTCCCTGCGATCGCCGTTAACGATGCAGAAACCAAGCATTTCTTCGATAACCGCTACGGTACGGGTCAATCTACCCTCGACGGTATTCTCCGCGCTACCAATATTTTGTTGGCTGGCAAAGTGATCGTGGTTGCGGGCTATGGCTGGTGTGGTAAGGGCGTGGCTCTTCGCGCACGCGGCATGGGCGCAAACGTAGTTGTTACCGAAATCAATCCAGTTGCGGCGATCGAAGCTGCTATGGATGGCTTTAGTGTAATGACCATGAACGAAGCCTCTAAAGTTGGCGATATCTTCATCACCTTAACTGGCAACAAGCACGTTATCCGTCGCGAACATTTTGAAACCATGAAAGATGGTGCGATCGTTGCTAACGCTGGTCACTTCGATTTGGAAATCGACCTCGTTTCTCTAAACGACCTCAGCGAATCCGCTAGCTTTGTGCGTAACTTCACTCAAGAGTATGTCCTCAAGACTGGCAAGTCGGTCATCGTCATCGGTGAAGGTCGCTTAGTTAATCTTGCTGCGGCTGAAGGTCATCCTGCGAGTGTTATGGACATGAGCTTTGCAAACCAAGCTCTTGCTTGTGAGTTTCTCGTTAAGAACAAGGGTAATTTACCTGCTGGGGTTGTGCCAATTCCTAAGGATATCGATCAAGAGATTGCTCGCTTGAAGTTGCAAGCGATGGGTCTGACGATTGATACGCTTACTCCTGAGCAAGTCCATTATCTCAATTCTTGGACAGAAGGAACATAAAATCTCTTAAAGCAGAAGGAGCGCTTAGCGCTCCTTCTGCTTTTTGATGGTTAGAGTGAACCAGATAAGTTTTTAGAAGTGCTACGAAGCGGCATTTCTAAAAACTTATCTGGTCTCTATGGCAGAGTTTTGCGCTGTAAGCAGCTATATTAAATTGATTGAAGTTTGCTATAAAAAGCTAAGAACAAACATGAACTTTTTAGAACCACAGCAATTAGTAAATTCTCTAGGCTTTTGGGGCGGACATTTAGCAATTTGGGCGATCATATTTGCAGAGTCAGGGCTATTTATTGGCTTCTTTTTACCAGGCGACTCCTTACTCTTTACCGCAGGGTTTTTAGCTTCACAAGGTTTACTAAATATTGTGGCACTAATTATTGGCTGTTTTATATTTGCCGTAATTGGTGACAGCGTCGGCTATGCGATAGGAAATCGATTCGGAGATCGGTTATTCAACAAAGAAGATTCACGCTTTTTCCATAAAAAAAATTTAGTAAAAGCGCAGGCTTTTTATGAAACCCACGGGCGAAAAACGATCATCATGGCAAGGTTTTTGCCTGTGGTCAGAACCTTTGCGCCGATCGTGGCAGGCATTGGCAAAATGCACTATCCCACTTTTCTAAAATACAATCTAGTGGGCGGATTGCTATGGACATTTGGCTTGACGATCTTAGGTTTTCTATTAGGTAAAAGTATTCCCCATGCCGATCGCTACTTATTGCCGATTACTTTAGCGATCATTGTAATTTCTGCGATTCCCTCACTCCTACATATATTTCCGATCGGTAAATCTAAAGAATAGAAACTTTCTTTGTAAAAGTAGCGATCGCCTCGCTTTTTGATGATATCTGGCGATCGCGACAAAATACCCATGATAGTTACTGCCTTCCCAGTGAAAGATTAGACGTTGCGGCGCGGCGCTCCGCAACGCTAATTTTTGGGTTTTAATGTCTATTTTTATACTGGGCAGGGAATAGTAATAAAAAAGAGGGCGATCGCCCTCTCCTCTATTGGTGAAATTTCGCTTTTACATATTACGCAGAAGCCAAGAAAGTTGATGAACCTCGTAGTTCTTCTAGGGGGTCACAGGGCGAAGCCCTGCTTCGGATTTTTCTTTTTATCCATATTGAAAACTTCAGTTTTCAATATGGATAAGGTTCATTTAGCTTCTAGCAATCCTTTGAGCCGAATGCTTTCTAGTTCTAGGACTTTTATTGCTAAATTGCGATCGCGATTTAGCAAGTCATCAAAGGCATCTACAGGAATAGCTAAAACTCTAGTTGGGGTAGATTTAGCCGTAATTGTACCTACTAAATTTGTATGAGTTAGCACTTCCAATTCATCTAAGATTTTTCCAGGCAAAAGATAAGAGATCATCTCTGTTTGGTCTGCGCGGAGTATTCTGATTTCAACATGCCCTTCAATGAGTAGCAATAGTTCTCGACAAGTATCTCCCGCTTCGGTAATATGTTCATCCTGCTGAAAAGATTTCACATAAGCGCGATCAGCTAGCTCCATTAAAATCTCATTGTCTAGAGAATGAAAGAAATCACTGTTAAATAGATAAACAATTTTCTCTAGAATTGGGAAATTTATTAAATCTGCCGTCTGATTATTTTTAAGAATGACTGCCACTATATTTTCGACTAATGGATGCTTACTACTTGCCGTCATCGCCAGTGAGCAACTAAGCGAAAAGTCTAGTTTTTGTAGGAGATATAAACTAGCAGATTGGATAAGAGGATTTTGTTCTTGTAAAAGAGTTGTTAATGTCTCAACAACTTCGGAAATCCCAATAGTCACTGAACAAGTGGTAGCCTCTGCCGATTTATTAAGAAGCTCAATAAGACTAGGTGTTAGTTTTTGCTGCCATTCAGAGTTGTCATCTTCCAAAATATCTTGCAAAACTGTAGGCGATAGCTCCCCTAAACTACTAGCTATTTCGCTACCTTCTTTTGTACTTAATACTGCGATCGCCTCTAAGATCGCCAAAACCAATATTTTCTTTTTCCGCCGAATTGCTTCCAACAAAAGTGACACTACTGCTCTTTGATCTAGTAAAAGGGACTGATTGAGGCTGTGATCGGAGCGCAAGAGATGCCGTAGGCGATCAAGATAGAAATAAGATTTTTGTTTCAGCGATTGCTCTTGGTCAAAACCTTGCATGATTTCCTGTTCTTCAGTAGGCGAAATGCTATAGGTTTTGGCAACTCTCTGCGATGCCGTAGTGATATCTAAATTTTGGAGATTGACTAATCTCTCAATAGATTTACGATATCCTGAAATACGCACTAAGTTTTCAAGGTTACGTTGAATACTAGGATCAAGAAGTTGGGGATCTTCTACTCCCAATTCTTCCAAAAGGTTACGATGATCGCTATCAGAAATATCTAGTTCCATACGGAGTTGACGCAGCAATTCTAAACTGCTAGATGAGTTGGTATATCCTTCCTCTAACGATTCACGTAAAACTCCTTTATATGCTTCGTATCGCTTTTGTTGAGTAAATTCAGGCAGGACTTTCACCAGCACATAAATTTCATGGGGATTGAGTTCTTCTAGGTCTTTATCTTTGAAGTATTGTTTTAATGGAAAATTCATCTTAATTAGTTGTTTGCGAAACCTCCCTAATAGTCCTTCTTTAGCATATAGTTCAGGATCACGGCTGAGCGTGCGATAGAGCCATAATGTACTCAGTAAGACGATCACTACATCAATTGTTTCTTGAAAGAAATTGAGTAATAGGCGAATAAAGGGACGACCACCAAAAATGAAAAAGAGATTAAAAGTAATAAAAGTGCAGACACTAAATAAATGATGGCGGATTAAAGTAAGAGAAATTTTTTGCTTACGGGAATTTAAATAAGAACGATAGATTCGCTCAGCAAGGCTACCAAATATATAACCTAAAGCAGTAAACAAGCCTAAAATAATCGGAACTGCTAAAATTTTAGGGATGGGAATAGACTGATTATATAAATACAATCCTGATGATAAGAGATTTTGGATAGAGTTCCCTTCCATTGCCCAAGCGCCAGAGAAATAATATTCCCAGTTCCCAGCATAGAGATAATAGTAGAAAAAATAACCAACAACTAAGCCTAAATAGCAGTAGTAAAGAAATTTGGATTCTGGTTTCTCAATGCTATCCCAGTACGATCGCTCTGAGTCAATATCAATACAAGGATTTTGACAGGCGACACAGGCACTTTGTTCTTTACCATCAACGATGGTACGGCACATCGATTGAGTAATAGTCTGCTCACTCATGTGCGCTTTACTTGCAAGTAGTCCAGATGGTTCGGCATATACTTTTTGGACAGGAGCCATCGGGCAGAAATAATTGCACCAAGTCTTGCCTCCGTAAAGAAATCCTACGGTAATTGCCGCAATAATAGTTCCTAATAACCAAATGCCTAGAGCGATCGCATTGCCGTTAATAAATAAGATACGGCAACATAGCCCAATAAATAGTAATCCAAACTGAAGATAGAAATAGTTCTGCCCAAGCCAAGAATCTTTTTTGACTTTGGGGATTTCATAGCGAATTTTTCCTGTTTTACTGTCAGTCCTTTTAATTTGTCTTTGCCATCCTAGCGATCGCGGAATTTGTGATAGGAAAGAAAGTGGACAAATCCGTCGCCATAACTCATGACCAAACACTAACAAAATAAAGATAGAACTGGGGACAATTATCCCCCAAAAGATTGGTGCGCCCAGAGGGTAGGGTTGCAGATCAAGGCAGGAGTTTTGTACAGGAATGCAATCTTCTGGTTTAACTCGAAAAGGACTCCAATATTGATCAGGTGCGGTAATTAGAGGCGAAATTGGATCATAAAATAGAGAAGCAATTAACAGTAGCCAAGCACAAGTTAGCACCCAACGTACACGATGAATTTGTCGCTCAGATATTTGAGAAAACATCTTTTTAAATTAATTTGTAGTGAGAGTAATTTGACAATAGCTTTAGCAATGCTAGCCGTCAGTTTATCAGAAAAATACATAGACTAAAACTTATCTTTACTATAGCAATAGTAGACTTTGCTCTATTAAGGCTTAACTTTTAAGATATCAAAAATAACCAATCAATCTTTCTCAGGTTTTTAGCTTACTAAGTAACTCACCTTACGCAGAACTTTCTAAGACCCTCACCCCTAGCCCCTCTCCCAAGGGGAGAGGGGAACAAGAATTTTCTTGGTTTTGCTCCCCCTCTCCTCTCTGGGAGAGGGGGCTGGGGGGGTGAGGGAGATCTTCGCTCTGCGTAACATCAGTTAATAAAAGAGCCGATAGTCAATTGATCGCCCACCATCGGGCCTCCTTGCCATAATATCCGCAAACTTCATTTAGCTTACTATCACTGGTTCTGTAACCACGATGGTCATGGACAAAAACGTTAAATCCCCAGCTATACGAGCGATCTAACACAGAACGAATATCACCAAGATCTTCCGCGTTGCCATGGATATAGCCTCGCATATATTCTGGGTTGACAGTATGTAAGTCGTGACGACTCCCGACGCTGACGCTTAGGCGTACAGCGCGGGCTTCTCAGCAACACCACCAATTGGTTCGGTTACACGC